>DAOWCC010000176.1 GCA_030639665.1 Elusimicrobiota bacterium
AGGATGCATTCCATCCAAATCCTATTTGGACGCCGGCCATAGAGTCCATTCACTTGAGATTTTAAAAAGCCTCCTTAAAGACGACCAAGAGCTTAATTTTAATACCTCCATGCTTTCTTGGGATAAAATAAAACAAAGAAAAACAGATGTTATCGGCAAACTTAGAACTTCTCTTGAAAAAATGATGCAAATGAAAAAAGTTGAAATTATAAAAGGAAAGGCTTCATTTGAATCGGCTAATAAAGTAAAAATTCAAACAGCTCAAGGCGAAGTAACAAAAGAATTTGATTATGCCGTAATAGCCACGGGAACAAATCCCAGTTTTCCCCCGCCATTTGCCGATTTTAAGAATAAACTTTTGGATTCCGACAGAATCTTTGATATTCCAAAATTGCCAAAATCATTGGCTATCATCGGAGGCGGCGTAATAGGTTTGGAATTTGCCTGTTTCTTTAACTCCATGGGAACAGATGTCAGCGTAATAGAATTAATGCCAAATATTCTGCCCGGCGAAGACGCTATGGTAACAAGAGCTCTTAAAACTTCTTTTGAAAAAAGAGGCATTAAATTTTATTTGGGCAAAAAAACCGAAACCCTTGAAATTGCGGACGACAAAAAAACTCTTAACTTGGATGACGGAACAAAAATTGAAGTTGAAGAAATTCTGGTCGGCACGGGAAGAAGCGCCGATTTAAAGGATTTGAACCTTGAGGCTCTTAAACTTAAACATGATAATAGAGGATTAAAAGTTAATGACCTTCTTCAAACAGAGATTGAAAATATCTATGCCATAGGCGATATTAACGGCATATCTCTTCTGGCGCATTCAGCGACTAAGCAGGGCGAAATAGCGGCAGAGAACATAATGGGCACAAAAAAAACTTTTGACAGCAATATCGTGCCTAAATGTATTTATACTTGGCCTGAAGTGGCATCCATAGGCTTAAATAAAAGTGAAGCGGACGCGAAAGGAATTGAAGCCAAAACCCAACGCAACTATTTCAACTTTTCAGGAAAGGCCTTAACAACGGAAGCCGCCGAAGGTTTTGTTCAGATAGTTTATAATACGGCGGACGACAGTATTATAGGCGCTCAAATAGTGGGCCAAAGCGCGACAGAGCTTATACATATTATAGCGGTGGCGATAAAGTTTAAACTTAAAAGAAGCGATATGAAAGAATTAATTTTCGCTCATCCGACCATGGCCGAAGGAATAGGCGAAGCCTTGAACAAATAGCGAATAGTGAGCAGAAATCAGAGAGCAGAAAGTAGTTTAATAGCAACATTGCTAACAAGCAAAAACCCAATATCGTTCCCCGCAAAACCTTTGCCATAATCTCTTTGCTTTTTATAGAAATAATCCCAACCACCCCATTACGATACAGCCGATTTACCCTGTCCTAGATTTAAGGAGTTCTTTATATTACAGCTCAACAAAAAAAGTTATATAATAAACATTCAACTTGGGGGAATTTGTGTCAATAGAAAATCTTATTAAAGCGGCAGAAAATAATGACAAAGAAACAGTCCGGTCATTAATAAATAGCGGCGTTAATATCAATATTAAATACGAACCTTACGGCTTCACCCCTTTGCATATAGCTTGTTTTAAAGGTCATCTGGAAATAGTAAAACTATTATTGGAAAATGGCGCTGCTATTAATGCTAAAGATGAAAAAAACCCCACTCCCTTGCATGTCGCTTCTATCCAAGGTCATACGAAAATAGCAAAACTACTAATTGAAAACAAAGCTGATATGGGAGATAAAGCTTCTTATAATCTAACTCACTTAAAATCTACATGCGAAAAAAATAAAGCAGGACCGGAAAACTTTTTACATAGCGACAGTTCCGATATTAATAATCAAAAGGGAACTCCGTTATACATGGCATGCATAGAAGGCAATTTGGAAATCGTAAAACTACTAATTGAAAAGGGATCTTATATTGAGACAAAAGGCGAAAACAATAACACATTATTACATATTGCTTGCAATTGCGGTTATTTGGGAATTGTAAAACTACTGATTGAGAAAGGTATTAATATCAACGCAAAAGACAATAATAATATAACCCCCTTGCTTAATGCGTCTAACCACGGTCATACGGAAATTGTAAAGCTATTACTCAGTAAAGGCGCTGACGCTAACATAAAAGGAATTCATAATACAACTCCACTGCATGTAGCTTCCGCCGGAGGTTATTTAGAAATTGTAAAACTATTAACAGCGAAGGGAGCTGATATTAACGCAAGAAGTGATAGCGGGTTAACCGGGTTGGATGCCGCTTATAATGGAGAACATTTAGAAGTTACATCATTCTTAAGTTCTAAAGGCGGAAAAAGAGGAAAATTTTGTTTTGTCGCCACAGTGGTTTATGGCTCTCCCGATACTCCTGAGTTGGAAATATTAAGAAACTGGCGGGATGAAACATTATCATACACTTGGCTCGGAAAAAAATTTATCAATTCATATTATAAACTCGGCCCCTTTGCGGCTAAAATTGTTTCAAAAACACCAATTTTAAAATCCATAGTCCGTGTATTTTTAGACAAGATGGTTAAATGGATTTCCTGCAAACAAAAAGTTATATAATGATTTATTCAACTTGGGTGACATAAAAACATTTAAAGCGGGGGCTAAAAAATGAAATACATATATAGATGGAACGGAAAATATTTTGGATTCCTTTTGGATGATAATTTTTTTGATGCCAATGCCAAGTGGCTCGGTTGGATTGAAAACGAACAAATTTGGATGGAAAACGGAGAACTTCTGGGCGAACTTTATGAAGACCTATACATTTTAAAAAGCACGACAAAACTGCCGCCTGAACCTAAAGCTCCTCCCGTTCCCCCCGTGTCGCCTGAACCCCCGGTTATTCCCGAAGATATACTTGCCAAAGATACAGACTTGGAAAATTTTGAAGATGCCTTGGGAATTTTTGATTATATCGACGATGACGATGAGTAGACGGGCCAGCAAAGAGATTTGGCAAAGCATCTAAGTGTCATGAATGATATTGGCAAAGTTTTACGTTTCACTCACTGTGGGTTTTATTAATGGTGGCTTTCGGACTTTCGTCAGTTCCGGAACTCATCCGCCCGCAGTGCTTGGCGGATTCAAACATCCTCACTGTCTCTGAGAGATACACTACAGTCCTTTAGCCAAAAACCCAATATCGTTCCCCGCAAAATCTTTGCCAACATCCCTTTGCTTTTTATAGAAAATATCCCACCCACCCTATTACGATAAAGCCGAATCACCCAGTCTTATATTTATACACGACCAAACCTAAAAGTGGTATAATGACCTTAATCAACTCGGGGGAAAGATTAACACAATCAGATGTGTAATAAAATTTAAGAAACATTAAATCAAACTATATGGTTAATAGGAGAAAATAATGACTAATTTATTTAATTGTCCCGTTTGTAAAAAATCACTTACAGAATCAGAATATGCTAAAGCTTTAGGATTGTGGGAAAAACAACGAGAACATATACAACATCTTAAAGATGCTAATAAAAAACAAAAAGAGAAAGAGAAATCAATCCAAGCATCTTTAGAAAAAGAAAAAAAGAAATTACAACAACAGCAGATTAATTTTAAAGAGCAAGTTCGGCAACGAGAAAACAACTTTAAAAAGGAACAAAAAAAGTTGCTAGTAGAAACGAAAAAGAAACTTCGTGAGCAGTCCCAAAAAAACGATCTTCAACTTAAGACCCAACGCTTGAAATTGGAAAAAAACTTTCAAGAAAAGAAAAAAAACGAAATTAATAAAGGAATAGAAGAAGGAGTTAAAGATGTAAAGAAAAATCTTAAGAAAAAGGAATCCGATTTAAAAAAAACCACAAATAAAATGAATCAACTAGAAAATAGTCTAAATGTTTCAGCTCAAAAATATGAACAAGCTAATGGAGAAATCAAAAAACTTAAAAAACAAATAGAAAAAGGAATTACGCCACAAATTGAAGGTCTACTTGAAGAAACAAAGCTTCTCACTAAACTAAAAGAATTATTTCCTAAAGATAGGTTTGAACATCCAGGGAAAGGTGGAGATATAATACAGTATGTTAGAATCCAAGAAAAAGAAATTGGAAAAATTTTATATGAATGTAAAAAAGTTAAAACTTTCAATAAAAGTCATATTGAGCAAACTAAAAAAGCTCAACGCTTACGTGAGGCGGACTTTGCAATACTTGTGACTAATTGTTTCCCCTCAAAAAAACAATATTATTTTGTTGAAAAAACGGTTTTTGTTATAAGTCCTGCAAACCTTGAACCAATTACTTACACTCTTAGAGAAAGTCTTATTAAAATAGCCTTACTTAAAATAACAAACGAAGCTAAACAAAAGGCTGTTCAAAAAGTATATGAATATCTCTCAAGCACCGATTATAATAACAAGATGCAGGATATTGCTATTCAATTCAATGATCTTGAGAAAGAGATAAAAGCTGAAATTAAATCTCATAAAAAATGTTGGGGAAAAAGCGCC
>DAOWCC010000124.1 GCA_030639665.1 Elusimicrobiota bacterium
GATAAAGTGCTTTCAACGGCTTTAAGCCTTTCGTCTATATCCTCTATGCCATTGAAAATACCTTTAACAAAACCCTCGGCTTTGGAAAGATCTTCGGACGGAGTCTCTTGAACAATCGGTTCCTGACTGTCCGCCGCCGCAGTGGCGGATTCAACCATATTTTCAGTCATTTCTTCATTAACGGCCGCGGGGTCCGCCGGCATCTCTGAAGGATGAGCGATAACGGTTTTTTCAAAAGCCTCTTCGCCGACAGGAACTTCCACTTCGGATTCCTGCCGGGGAAATTCATCAGCTATGGGTTCTTGCTCTAAATTTTCTACCGGCATCTCCATTTCCCGCTCTTGAAGAACCTCAATATCAACGGGGTTTTCCATTTCCTGCTCTCTGCTCTCTGCTTTCTGCTCACTATTTACTATCTCCATATATCTGCGAATGGAATAAACAAGCAAAAAGAGAAATAAAACAAAAACAGCTACCGAAATATAAAACACCGGGTCTATCCACAATGAGTAAAGGTTAAAGTTCATATTGTATTCCTTAATCTATTAAATTAATCCGCCTTAGGCGGAAACTTATTTAACGCTGAGGACACAGAGATTTTACACAGAGAGTCCACTGAGTTTTTCTGTTTTTTTATTCGTTCTCTGCGTTCTCCAAGAGTTCCTCTGCGAACTCCGCGTTTGATATTACACTACTACACTTTAGTCGTCTCTGCTCGCCGCTTGTCCGCCGAAGTTGTGTGGCGGAACACGACACAACCCAGCATAGCTTTGAAATTCCTATACAAGGATTTATAACTCTATTTCTTGTCCGGCATAAACGGAAAAACATTCCATATCCAAATCTTTAGCCTTAATCTCATCCGCGCAGGAAGAGCATATTTCATCCACTTGGCTATCCGTCCTATCTTGATTGTGATGAGTAAGCCCCAAGCGTTTAACTTCCGCTTTTAAAGCCAAATCCAAAGCCTGCTTATTTGTGGAATGTCCCCATGTTTTTTTCTTGGGATATTCCTCTTCGGTATATTCAGCGTCATGAACAAGTAAATCCGCACCTTTGCAAAAATCCACATAATCTTCAAAACTTCGAGAGACGGGATGAGAAAAACCCAATTCATTATCTGTTAAAAAAACAAAGGACTTTCCATCTTCCTGAAAACGATAACCCAAACCATAATTGGGATGGCTTAATTCTATGGGAGTAATCTTTATGCCGCCTATTTCAAAATTTGCCGCCGAAATCGGCAGAAAGTTGAATGAAGCTGAAATTTCTTCAAATTTAACGGGAAAACCAGGGGGGCGCATTGTTTTGGCTAAAACTTCTTTTACAGATTCCGCGCAAAATGAACAACCTCTCAAAATTATATCGGTGCTTTTGCGGTATATCGGAGCAAAAAAGGGAAAACCCATTATATGGTCCCAATGAGAATGAGTAAAAAGCATATTAAAAGAAGTCTTATTTTCTTTAATCAATTCTTTTCCCAAATACCTAATGCCGGTTCCCGCGTCAATTATGATTAAATCGCCTTTTTTGGACCTGATTTCAACACAAGTGGTATCTCCGCCGTATTTAAGATAATCTTTTCCGCATACGGGAAGACTTCCTCTCACGCCCCAAAACTTTACTTTCATCAATCCTCCGATAAATACACTTTCCTATCTTATTAAAAAAAGATAAAGGAACACAACAAAAGGAATTTGTCTCACACAATAATTAACAAATGATTTCCTTATAGACCTCAAAATCAGTAGATTTAAGGGTCCTTTTTTACTAAAATGTATGTATATGATTTTACCATCACTATGAGCTGCCGAAAATATCAAAAGGATAATTATTAATCACCATCCTTTTTTAGTATCACCCCTGAATTTAAATCACAACAATGAGGTAAATATGAAAAATGAAAAAATAGCAATAATAGGAATTGGAATAATAGCGCCTGACGCTTCAAATAAGGATGAATTCTGGCAAAATGTAAAAACCGGAAGAAATTCCATAAGCGAAGTTCCAAAGGACCGCTGGGATCCAAGCCTCTATTATGATGCCGATAAAAAAGCCCATGATAAAACCTATTCCAAAATAGGCGGCTTTATAAAAGATTTCGAATTTGACCCCATAAAATACCGCATACCGCCTCAAAGCGCGAAACAAATATCCAGACTTCAAAAAATGACGGTCGAAGCCTCCAGAATGGCTTTTGAGGATTCCGGCTATGACAAAAAGGATTTTGATAAAACAAGAACGGCCGTATCCATAGGCAATGCCATGGGCGCCATGCGCAAAGAAATGACGGATTTCAAAGTTTATAAATATCACAGTGAAGATATTCTTAAAAAAACCAAAGGTTTTTCCGCTTTAAGCAAAGCCGAACAAAATAAAATATTATCAGAATATGAAGAAATGGTGGATGAAGGCATAGTAAGCATAAATGAAGATACCATGCCGGGAGAACTCTCAAATGTGACGGCTGGAAGAGTCGCCAATATCTTCAATCTTAATGGCCCGAACATGACTTTTGACGCGGCCTGCGCTTCTTCTTTGGCCGCTTTGGATTACGCGGTTTTGGGCCTTAGAGCCGGAAAATTTGATATGGCTGTTTGCGGCGGAGCCGATGAAATGATGTCTCCTCCCGCTTATGTTAAATTCTGCAAAATAGGCGCCTTATCCGAAGACGGTTCATGGGTTTTTGACGAAAGAGCCAATGGTTTTGTTATGGCGGAAGCGGTGGCCGTTTATATCTTGAAAAGATACACGGACGCGATAAGAGATAATGACAATATTTACGCCCTTATAAACGCGGTCGGCGCTTCAAGCGACGGAAAAGGAAAGGGCATAACGGCGCCAAATCCCGAAGGGCAAAAACTTGCCATAAAAAACACTCTTGACCAAGTGGATTATTCACTTTCCGATATAGAACTTATCGAAGCTCACGGCACCGCAACAAAAGCGGGAGACGCCTCGGAACTTAAAGTTTTACAAGAAATATATTCGGGACTTTCAATGCCGAAAAATTCAGTGGCATTGGGTTCGATTAAATCACAAATCGGCCATACCAAAGCCGCGGCAGGAGCCGTAAGCATGGTAAAAACCGCTCTGGCTTTGCATAATAAAACATTACCGCCTTCCATCAACTTTAAAAACCTTAACAAAACCGTGGATTTCAGCGACAGCCCGATAAGAGTAATTACCCAAGCTGAAGAATGGAACACTGACAAAATCAGAAGAGCGAATGTTTCTTCTTTCGGTTTCGGCGGAGCCAATTTCCATGTGGCCATGGAAGAATACAGACCGGGAAAAACCACCGCTTTCGCTAAAGAATCAGAGGCTGAAGCGTATGCGGGTTCAGCTTCAAATATGCCCACAGCTGAAGTTAAAGAAGATATGGCGACGCCATTTTCCGGCTTGCAGGGCGAGGCCGTCACATTTTCAGCTCCCACGGGACTGGCGCTTGTAAATCAAATGCAATCGCTTAAAGATTCCACTATATCCAAATGGGGCCAGCCTCATCCCATGGCGCCGTTTGCCATTCCCTCAAATGAAAGAGAGAAAGAGAATTATGGAATTTCCATTGTTTCCAAGTCACCGCAAGATCTTCAAGCGAAAATAGACCTTTTCGCCAAAAGTTTTAAAGACGATGTTTTTACAAATCCGCCTTTGACCTTCAAACTTAAAGGCATGTATCCCTTTAAAAAAGCGGAACTTAAAACCAAGATAGGTTTTCTTTTCCCGGGACAAGGCTCTCAATATGTGGATATGATGAGAGATTTGGCCGCCAAATATAAAGTGGTTCAAGACACCTTTGATGAAGCCGATATCATTCTCAAAAAAATGATAAACATAAAACTTACCGATGTCCTTTGGTCTAAACAGGGTGAAAGCAAAGAAGATTTGGAAAAAAGAGAAGCCGCCATTAAACAAACTCAAATGACTCAGCCGGCGGTTCTTACCGCCGATGTGGCGATGATGCGTCTTCTGCAATCTTATGGCATTAATCCCGATATGGCCGCCGGCCATAGCCTTGGCGAATATGCCGCCGCCACGGCGTCGGGAGTTTTCACATTTGAAAACGGCTTGAAAGCCGTTACAAGCAGAGCCAAAGAAATGTCCAAAGTAAAAGTGAAAGATCCGGGCAAGATGGCGTCTATCGCTTGGCATTTTGAAAAAGTTGAAAAAGAGCTTAAAAAGATTAAGGGCTATATTATATGCGCCAATAAAAATTGCCCCGTTCAAACCGTTATAGCGGGAGAAGCCGACTCTGTAGACGCGGCCGTTAAAATGTTCGGAGAATTGGGCGTTCAGGCGCAAATAATTCCCGTCTCTCACGCTTTCCATTCTCAAATAATCCAGCCTGCCATGGGACCGTACAGAGAATTCCTTGAAGCTATTCCAATCTCTTCCTCCAAAATTCCTCTGCTTTCAAATGTAACGGCGGATTATTTCCCGAAAGACAAACAGGGCATTTATGACCTTCTCATAAAACAAATGGTCAGCCCCGTGGAATTCATTAAACAGCTGGAAAAAATGTATGACGACGGCGTGAGAACTTTTATTGAAGTCGGGCCTAAAAGAGTTTTAAGCGCTTTCACCACCGCCACTTTAAAAGATAAAAAAGATATCAGAATTTTATCATCCAATCATCCCAAAAGAGGCGGCATAACGGAATTCAATGATTTACTGGCAAATCTTATATCACTCGGTTATGAACTTAACTGGAATGAAAAAACGCCAAAAATGGGAAATACGTTTTATAATCCTTATTACTTAAATTGGTCAAATAAACAACACGGTATAGGATATAAGGGAGAGGGGACAGACACAACAAACACATCTCCCAGTATAACAGCCTCTACTCCTCAATCGGTTGATGTTATGGAAATGGTAAAAAAATTCGGTTTCAATTTCAATAATATAGCTTTTTCCGGTATAGCGGGCGGAACTCCCGGCACCTGGGATAAGCTTTTCAGAGAACATAATATTGATGAAATTCTCGCCGGCGACAATATGATAGAGCCCATTGATGAAGCTTGGCGCGAAAAACAAATTGATAAAGATATTATCAGAGTCGTAAAATCAGCGACGGGCAATCATAAAATTGAGGCCATAGATTCCACAAAAGATTCCATTAAATTATCCGCGAGAACCGGCCCCTTTGATATAGAAAAAGAATTCGGCCTGCCGCCGACTATCGCCAAAGCCTTAATATCTCCTTTCAGAATGTCGCTCGCGGCCGGAGTTTTAGCGCTTAAAGACGCGGGAATTCCTCTCATTCATTATTATAAGAAAACAAGCACCGGCAGTTACTTGCCTGAAAAATGGGCCTTACCCGAGTCCATCGCGAAAGAAACGGGCGTTATATTCGCTTCCGCTTTCCCTGTCGTTGAAACCCTGATAGACGAGATAACAAATTATTTCAATAAAAAGCATAGCGGCCGCGATAGCGGTCAAATGTGGGATATTTATGATTCCATAATAAGCAAACTCAGCGATTCAAAAGATAAACAAAATCTGCGCCGCTGGATGGAAGAAAACTTTAGCGCGTCTCATTCGGGAAAAACCAAAGATAGCCGTGAATTCAGCCAAAACTTCCTCCTAAAAGTCATACCGATTGCCGACAGTCAATTCGCGCAATGGGTGGGAGCAAAAGGCCCGTCAATGCATATAAGCGCGGCTTGCGCTTCAACCACTCAAGCGGTTCATACGGCGGAGTCATGGATAAGAGCCGGAAAAGCCAAAAGAGTCATTATTGTAGCCGCCGACGATATAACAAACGAGATAGTTCAAGAATGGACTATGGCGGGTTTTATAGCTTCGGGAGCGGCCACAACAACAGAGAAATTATCGGAAGCGGCTCTTCCTTTTGATAGACGGCGCCACGGACTTATAGTGGGCTCGGCGGCGGTTGGAATAGTTATTGAAGATGAAACCATGGTTAGAAAAAGAGGCATGGTTCCTTTAGCCAGACTTCTGCTGACTGAATCAGCCAATAGCGCTTTCCATGTCACCAAACTCGATACAAATCATGTCTCCTCGATAATGGAAGATTTCATTAATAAAATTGAGAATATTTACGGCCTGAATAAAAAAGATTTCGCCGGTAAAACGGTTTTTCTATCTCATGAAACTTATACGCCCGCCAGAGGCGGCAGCGCGTCGGCGGAAGTAAAAGCTCTAAAAAAAGCTTTTGGCGAAGATGCCGATAAAGTAATCGTAAGCAATGTAAAAGGTTTTACAGGCCATAGCATGGGAGCAAGTCTTGAAGATATTGTGGCGGTTAGATCTTTAAACACGGGCATAGTTCCGCCAATAGCCAATTATAAAGAACCGGACCCTGAACTCGCGGGCATAACTCTTTCAAAAGGCGGCAAGTACGATCCTGAATTCGCTTTGAGATTTGCCGCGGGATTCGGCTCTCACATGGCAATGAGCTTCATACAAAAAACCTATTCCGCCAATCAGCCCAGAATTGAAGATTCCAAATCTTATACAGATTGGTTGAAACAAATTTCAGGGGATAATAACGCGGAACTCGAAGTTGTCTTTAATACATTGAGAATTAAAGATGCGAAAATGAAACCGCAAACAAATGTCACAGGGGAAGTTCCGGGATTTAAACCGACTCCTATGAAAGCGATGCCCACCGCGCCTAAACCCGCGCCAAGACCCGTAGAGCAACCTGTTGCGGCTGTTAGCGCTCCTTCGGTTTCCTCATCCGCCACGGCAGTGGCCGAGAGACCTGCTTCCTCCGACGGTCTTGATGAAAAAATAAAAGAAGATATTCTTAATATGCTAACCGATAAAACCGGTTATCCCAAAGATATGCTTGAACTTGATTTGGATATGGAAGCCGACCTCGGCATCGATACAGTCAAACAAGCGGAATTATTCGCTTCAATGAGGGAACATTTCAGTTTGCCCAAGGATGATAATTTATCGCTTAAAGATTATCCCACAATCCGTCATTGCGTTAAGTTTGTTATGGATGGAAAAGGAATCAGCGCAAGCGCTGATTCCAGCTCGACAGCTCAACAGCTCGGCAGCTCGGCAGCTACAGAAATTGCAACGGCCACAACAACTGCTGTTTCGCCTTCCGCCTCAAGCCTTAAGCCTTCTATTTCTTCTGATGGTTTAGATGAAAAAATCAAGGAAGATATTCTTGATATGCTGACTGAAAAAACGGGCTATCCCAAAGATATGCTTGA
>DAOWCC010000202.1 GCA_030639665.1 Elusimicrobiota bacterium
AGCGGCACTGACATAGTCTTGTACCGCGCCGGACAGGCATAGCCTCTGAAGCGGCACTGTGACATAGTCTTGTACCGCGCCGGACAGGCATAGCCTCTGAAGCGGCACTGACATAGTCTTGTACCGCGCCGGACAGGCATAGCCTCTGAAGCGGCACTGACATAGTCTTGCGCGGTGAAGGGCTCGAACCTACGACCCCCTCCGTGTAAAGGAGGTGCTCTACCGCTGAGCTAACCGCGCAATATTAACATGATACCAATTAGCTGTTCGCCAATTCAATCAAATAGAAAGCAGAGAGCAGAAAATAGAGAGTAGTAAACAAAGGAAATTTTTTAATAATTTGTGACCTGAGACCTGTGACCGGTAACAGTGTTTCACTGTTGCTTTATGCCGCTACAAAGGCGAGTAAGCCGAGAAATATAAATTGAAAATCTATAATTGTTTCCGATGAAATTCTCTCGGGGATTTTTTTAAAGAAGAATAAAACCATAATCACCATATAATAAAATAAGCCGAAAAACATGGTTCTGGACAGAACTTCTTTCCAACCCATATTAAACAGGGTTATAAGCACTATTTCCAAGAAAATAAAAATAAGCGTTACAATCAGATAGGTTAACTTGGGCCCCGCCGCTTTATAGAAATTTTCATTTCCCACTATCATGTCATTATGAACATTGCTTATGCCGAGCAGAACCGAGCGCATAAAGACCAGCAATAAAGCGAATAATAAGGCAAGTTGCGAGGATTTGTAAATTAAGGTTTCTCCCGCTATGGCGGGCAGTCCCGCGCAGACAAAAGTCCAGCCGAGAGCGGTTACGATATCTTTTGAAGCGGGAAAATTGGAGAATTTATTTAAGCCTGTAAACGCTTTATACGGATAAAATATTCCGACAAGCCAAAGTAAGGCCGTTAGTATAAAAATCTTTATGCCAAAGAAAGCCGAGATTGCAATGGAGGCTATTCCAAATAAAATGCCGATTATTTTAACGGAATTTTTAAATCTGGTAAACAGAAATCTTTGAGCTCTGTCAGGCACAACCGAGCCTTTTTCAGCCATGCGGTGCAGTATGTGAAGGCTGGCGACAAATAAACCCGATAGAATTATGAGGCGGGGGTCTATTTTAACGCTTTCAAGGTTCATGCAAATATAGGTAAGCGCCATGGCGCTCAGGGCCGTATATAAACTGCCGGTAACAAAAAGTTTTCCGAGAAAAGTTAATTTTTCAGCCAAGAAACTTTTCTCTTTTTTACTTAAATCTCTGACTTTTTCCAATACTTTTTCTATCATCCAATGGGGCGTGGAAGCTCCCGCCGTTATAAAAATATTCTTTTTATCATTGAGGGCGTCGCTTGGCAGTTCATCGTCTTTTTCTATGTGGATGGCTTCTTTTGTCAGTTTTGAGCAGATTTTAAAAAGTCTTTGAGTATTGGCGCTGTTTCTGCCTCCTACCACAATTACCAAATCACAGTCCTTGGCAAATTCCATTGTTTCTGTTTGTCTTTCTTTGGTGGGGGTGCAGATGGTATTTGAAACCACCAGTTCATCCGTTTTGTCTCTTACAGCTTCAACACAGGCATTAAAAATTTTCTCTTCTTGAGTGGTTTGAGCCACAATATTGGCTTTTTTAAAATTCGGCAATTTCAAAGCTTGGGCGATACCTGAAATAACATGGCAATTATTTTCGGCATAACTCATAAGTCCGATAACTTCGGCATGGTCTTTATCGCCGACAATAATTGTCGCGTAGCCTTTTTTAGAATAATCCGCGATATTTGAATGGACTTTTTTTACCAGAGGGCAGGTAGCGTCAATTATTTCCATTGATGTGGCGCGCAATTTTTCTTCTTCTTTTCGAGGTATGCCGTGCGCTCTTATGACTAAAATGGAATTGGTATCTTTTATATTGGAGATATCGCTAACGGCTTTAATATTTTTTTCTTCCAAGGTTTCAATAACTTGGCGATTATGAATTAATGGCCCCAATGTGTAAATGGGCTGCTTGCGGTTTCGCGCGAGTTCAAGGGTCATATCGATGGCTTTTTTAACCCCCGGACAGAATCCCGCGTGACGCGCCACTATGATTTTTATTTTTTCAGCCATCAGAACAATTATAGTAAAATCTACTGATGAACCCTAAGTTTGAATTAAACGCTCCATTTAAGCCCAATGGAGATCAGCCTCAAGCCATAAAAAAGCTTTTAAGTTCTTTAAAAGCCGGATCCAAAAACAATACACTTTTGGGCGTAACGGGTTCGGGCAAAACATTTACAATGGCATCCGTCATTGCCAATTTAAATAAACCGGCTCTTATTTTATCTCCAAATAAAGTTTTGGCCGCGCAATTATACGCCGAGTTTAAATCTTTTTTTCCAAAAAACGCCGTTGAATATTTTATTTCTTATTATGATTATTATCAGCCCGAGGCTTATATTCCCCAAACCGATACCTATATAGAAAAAGACGCTTCAATTAATAAGCAAATAGAAAAATTGCGCCTTAAGGCCACCACTTCAATATTGACCAGACCGGACACCATTGTAATCGCTTCCGTGTCGTGCATATACAATATAGGCTCTCCCGAAAATTTTTCAAAATTAGGCCTTAAAATTGAGAAAGGGCAAAAACTTGAAAGACGGAGTTTTACCAAAGCTTTGATAGATATTAATTATCAGAGAAATGATATTGAATTTCAAAGAGGAACTTTCAGAATCAGAGGCAATACGATAGATGTTTTTCCCGCCGATTTGGATACCTCTTTTAGAATGGAATTTTCAGGCGAAGTTTCATTTATAACGGAAATTAATCCTTTAACGGGGGATGAACTTCGCTCTTTAAATGAAATTTGGATTTATCCCGCCACTCATTTTGTTTCAACAGCCGGTGAAATTGAAAAAGCGTTATTGTCCATAGATAAAGAGCTTGCAAGCAGGCTTAAGGAATTAAAATCTCAAAAAAAATTAGTGGAAGCTCAAAGGCTTGAGCAAAGAGTAAATTATGATATGGAAATGCTCAGGCGCGCGGGTTATTGCCACGGCATAGAAAACTATTCCAGGCATTTTTCGGATAGGCCCGTGGGCTCAAGGCCGGATTGTTTGCTGGATTATTTCCCCAAAGATTTTTTGCTTTTTATGGATGAGTCCCATGTTGGCGTTCCGCAATTGGGAGCTATGTATGAGGGGGACAGGTCCAGAAAAAACACTTTGGTTAATTTTGGTTTCCGTCTGCCGTCCGCGCTGGATAATAGGCCTCTTAAATTTGCCGAATTTGAAACCTTGCGTCCCAAGACGGTTTTTGTCAGCGCCACGCCGGGTAAATATGAAAAAGCGTTATGCGAAAGCCGGAATATTGCCGAACAAATAATAAGACCTACCGGCTTGGTGGACCCCGAAGTGGAAATTCTTCCGCTTAAAGGGCAAATAAAGAGTCTTATGAATGAAATTGAAAAAGTGTCCGCGAAAGGCGAGAAAACTCTTGTTCTGACTTTAACCAAAAAGAATGCCGAGGATTTAAGCGGTTTTTTTGCCGATAAAAATATTAAAGCCAAATATATTCACTCATCCATGGATACTTTGACAAGGCTGGATATACTGGGGGAATTTAAGGACGGAAAATTTGATGTTTTGGTAGGCATTAATCTTTTAAGAGAGGGTTTGGATATGCCGGAAGTGTCCTGCGTGGCCATATTAAACGCGGATAATGAAGGTTTTTTGAGAAGCGAGACCACTCTTATGCAGATTTC
>DAOWCC010000260.1 GCA_030639665.1 Elusimicrobiota bacterium
ATGAGGCACGGCGGATAAAAGGGCTCTTGTATAAGGATGAGTGGGATTTTCATTTATTTCTTGGCTTGTCCCGATTTCAACCATATTCCCAAGATACATTACCGCTATTCTGTCTGAAATATGCTCAACTACCGAAAGGTCATGAGCTATAAAAAGATAGGTTAATTTAAATTCATCCTGTAAATCCTGAAGAAGATTTATTACCTGAGCTTGAATGGACACATCCAAAGCTGAAACCGGCTCATCGGCTATTATAAATCTTGGATTAGTGGCAAGCGCTCTGGCAACTCCGACTCTTTGGCGCTGTCCGCCTGAAAATTCATGAGGATATCTATTGGCTTGCTCGCCGCGCAATCCCACTTTCTCCAATAGCCATGCCACTCTTTCTTGCCTTTCTTTCTTTTTAAGTTCTTTATTATGAATAAGAAGCGGCTCTTCTATAATGGCGCCAACCGACATACGCGGATTTAAAGATGAATAAGGATCCTGAAAAATCATTTGAATATCCGACCTATAGGGGCGCATTTCGAAACGGCTTAAATTGGCGATATTTACTTTTTCACCGTCTTTATTTGGAAATTTTATTTCACCTGAAGTGGATTTAACAAGATTTATAAGAGCTTTTCCGACTGTTGTCTTTCCACAGCCCGATTCTCCCACAAGGCCCAGAGTTTCTCCCTCTTTTAAAGAAAATGAAACCCCGTCGACAGCTTTAACATCGCCTATCTTTTTAAAGAAAAGTCCGCCATGTATCGGAAAATGAACCTTTAAATCTGAAATTTCAATTATATTTTCTTTATTCATTGTTTTTTCTATTTTTTTTGTTCTTTAAAATTTTTACTGATTTCTGCTCTCTGCTTTCTAATCTCTATTTTTACTATGCAGCCAGCATCTAACTTTCCGGCCTTCGGACATATCTTCAAGTTCAGGCTCTTTTTCACAGCAAATATCCATAGCCTTATCACAGCGATTATTAAATTTACAGCCTTTTGGGAAATCCATAATACTCGGCACCATTCCCTCTATGGTCGGCAGCCGTTTTTGGCCTTTATTGCCAAAACCGGGGAGAGATTTTAAAAGACCTTTAGTGTAGGGATGCAAAGGGTCCGCGAACAAAGATTTAATATCCGATATTTCCTGTATCTTTCCGCCATACATTACGGCCACTCTCTGACAAGTCTCGGCCACAACAGCCAAATCATGAGTAATTAAAAGCATCGCGGCGTCATGAGTTTTCTTTTTTACTTTAAGCATTAATTCCAAAATCTGAGCCTGAATTGTAACATCCAAAGCCGTAGTGGGCTCGTCCGCTATTAAAAGAGCGGGATTACAGGCAAGCGCCATGGCTATCATTACTCTTTGGCGCATACCGCCGGAAAATTGATGAGGATAATCTTTTAAACGCCTTTTCGCGCTCGGTATGCCAACGAGTTCGAGCATTTCAATAGCGCGGTTTTCTATTTCTTCTTCCGTAATGCCTTCCTGATGAAAACGAATGGATTCTTTAAGCTGCCAGCCAACTGTAAAAACAGGATTCAAGGAAGTCATGGGCTCCTGAAATATCATGGATATATCTTTGCCTCTTATTTTGCGCATTTCCTTATTGGACAGTTTCAGCAAATCTTTTCCTTTAAAAAGAATCTCTCCTTCAACAATTTTTCCGGGAGGATTGGGAATAAGGCGAAGCAAGCTGAGAGAGGTTACGGATTTTCCGCAACCCGATTCTCCCACAAGACCGAACACTTCGTTTTCATTAATATGAAAATCCACGCCGTCAACCGCTTTGGCTGTTCTACCTTCAACATCAAAATAGGTTTTAAGGCCTTTAATTTCTATAAGTTTTTTTTGTTCTTTAACTTCAGTCATAATTTAAATTTTTAAAAAAAACCTTCTATCTTAATCTTGAAAATACTTTCGGATCGAACGCCTCGCGAACCGCCTCGCCAATCATAACCACCGTAAAAAGAGTAATCGCGAAAGCGATTGAAGGGACAATAATAAGATGAGGATAATATTTAATATAC
>DAOWCC010000153.1 GCA_030639665.1 Elusimicrobiota bacterium
AACAGACACCGTAATTGACGCGGCTAAAGAAATAGAACAAGAATTTCAAACCAAGTCCTTGGGTTTAAAAGGCGATGTGACAAAAACAGGCGATTGTTTGAATATGGTTCAGAAAACATTGGATTCATTTAAAACTTTGGATATACTCGTAAATAACGCTGGAATAACTCGAG
The DNA here is from genome assembly GCA_030639665.1 of Elusimicrobiota bacterium. Classification (GTDB taxonomy): domain Bacteria; phylum Elusimicrobiota; class Elusimicrobia; order Elusimicrobiales; family UBA9959; genus JAKLQJ01. The sequence goes on from DAOWCC010000153.1 coordinate 174, forward strand.
ACACCCTTGTCCTGAGAATGAAAGAAGAAGATTTTGACGCTGTCATAAATGTTAATTTGAAAGGCGCGTTTTTAATGTGCAAAGCCGCGGCCAAAATAATGCTTAAACAAAGATCGGGCAGGATAATAAACATATCGTCGGTTGTCGGTCAAATGGGCAATGCCGGACAAGCGAATTATTCAGCTTCAAAGGCGGGACTTCTTGGCCTGACAAAATCTTTAGCCAGAGAATTCGCCTCAAGAAATATTTTGGTAAACGCGGTATCTCCCGGTTTTATAATGACTAAAATGACGGAAAATTTAAAAGAAGAAGCAAAAAAAAAATTGCTTGAAATGGTGCCCTTAAAACGATTGGGCAAGCCGGAAGATGTGGCAAAAGCCGTATTATTTCTTTCGGGTGAAGATTCTTCTTATATCACGGGGCAAAACATAGCCGTAAACGGCGGAATTTATTTGTAATAATATTCTCAGGAGGAACAAAAAATGGCAGTGACAGAAAACCTTGAAGAAAGAGTAAAAAAAATAATTGTTGAACAATTGGCGGCGGACATTTCCGAAGTTAAAAGTGATGCCAAGTTCGTTCAAGATCTGGGCGCGGATTCTTTGGATACGGTCGAATTGGTAATGGCTCTTGAAGAAGAATTTGACATAGAAATTCCCGATGAAGACGCGGAAAAAATCCAGAAAGTTCAACAAGCTATTGACTATATCACCAATAAAGTGGCTAAGGGCTAATTCACACCCTTTATTTATTAATCAAATGCCTTTTGTTGAAACTGTAATAGGATACAAGTTCAAAAACAAAAAGCTGTTGAAAGAAGCATTAACGCATAAATCATATTCCGTGGAACATGGTTTAAAAGCGTATAATGAAAGATTGGAATTTCTTGGCGACAGCATTCTGGGTTTGATTGTATCCTATTATCTTTTTGATAAATATCCCGCGGAAGACGAGGGATATCTCTCTAAAATAAAATCATATGTGGTATCAAAACCCAGTCTTGCCGCGTGGGCAAAAGCAATTAATCTCGGGGAATATATCCATCTGGGAATAGGTGAAAAACAAAGCGGTGGCAAAAAAAGAAGCAGTATATTAAGCAACGCGATAGAAGCCGTTATTGGCGCCATTTATATAGACGGAGGGATAAAGCCCGCGACAGCTTTTGTAACCGGATGGCTATCAAAACAGCCTTTCGAAAATGAACATCGAGATTATAAAAGCGAACTGCAGGAAATAATTCAAAAAAGATTCAAAACTCCTCCGGATTATGAAGTTCTATCCACCGACGGTCCGGAACACGCCAAAATATTTACCGTCAAAGTTAAATTAAAAAAGAAAGTCTTGGGAATAGGAACGGGGAAAAACAAAAAGGCCGCTCAACAGGAAGCCGCAAAAAGCGCTTTCATCCATTTTAGAAATTACGAGGTATAACCCCGTTAGAAATATACGGGCAAAAATTTCATTTAAAGATGCTGAGAACAAAAGAAGACTTAAAATTTGTATAAAACTAAAAAAATATAGTCTCGCTTATAGCGGGACTATTTCTAACGGGGTAAACAAATGATTCAAGATTTCACCGAAGAAGAAAACAGTATATCCGAATTAGCCTATGAATTCGCTGTAAAAAAAATAAAACCGATTAGAAGCGAATATGATGAAAAAGAGGAATATCCTCTTGAAATATTGGATGAAATGAGAAAAATGGATTTATTCGGACTTTGCCTGCCGGAGGCTTATGGCGGGATAGGCGGCGGCATTACATCTTTGGCTCTAGCGGTAGAACAAATGTCACGCGTATGCGCGGGCATCTCATTGCCGGTCGCGACCTCCGCGCTCGGAACCATCCCCATACTTTTATACGCGACAGACGAACAAAGATCCAAATGGCTTCCTGATATAGCTTCGGGTAAAAAACTTGTCGCTTTCGCTCTTACGGAACCTGAAGCGGGTTCAGACGCCACCTCCATTAAAACAACCGCTGTTAAAGACGGTGATAACTATATTGTAAACGGCTGTAAACATTTTTGCTCATCCGGTAAAATCTCAGATTTATATGTTATTTTTGTCAGCACAAATCCGGCTAAAGGCGCTAGAGGAATATCGGTTTTGATTGTGGATAAAGATACTCCCGGCTTTACTATGGGGAAAAAAGAAAAAAAACTGGGCATTAAAGCCAATCCCACTTATGAGATTAATCTTGAAAACTGTAAAGTTCCGGTTGCCAACAGATTGGGTTCGGAAGGCTTCGGACTTTTCATACTGCAGGAAACTTTTGACTATTCCCGTCCCGGTGTGGCCGCGCAAGCGGTCGGCATAGCTCAAGGAGCTCTGGATGAAACCATCCCGTATTTAAAGGGACGACAACAATTTGGACAAAGCTTGGCTTCTTTTCAAGGCGTGGGACATAAACTCGCCGACCTTGCCACAAAAATTGAAGCTGCCAGAGCATTGGTTTATACCCTTTCAAAAGCTATGGACAAGATATTGATTACGGCAATAAAAAATGCCGTGGAAAACAAAACACAGGTAAAGCAGGAATTAAAAAAACTTAGCAAACGACGCTGGACCAAAGAATCGGCCATGGCAAAACTATATGCCTCCGATACCGCCTTTGAAGTAGCGCAAGAATGTATCAATTTATGCGGCGGCGTGGGTTATATGAGAGATTTTCCGGTTGAAAAATTTATGCGGGATGCCAAAGTAACGCAGATTTATGAAGGTTCAAATTATATTCAGAAAAATGAAATAGCCGCTAATTTAATAAAAGAATATACGAAATAAAATAGCGTTAATTGCGTTGGGTGTTAGCAGAGTTTATGGCGTAAAAAAAACAGTAAGAAATAAATTTAAAAGCCGTTTGCGCTTAAGAAACTTTTGGTAATTTCCGTTTTGCCTCCTTTTAAAGCGTATTTTCCAAGCACATCAAATTCTATATTAAAATAATCACCCTGTTTAATATGTTTAAGGCAGGTGTTTTGATAGGTATGCGCAATAACAGCGACTTTGAAGCTTTCACTTTTTAAATCAAAAACGGTAAGGCTTATGCCATTTAAAGCAACTGAACCTTTCTCAATAAGATATTTATCATTACGCGCTTCAAATTCAAAAACATAACTGTCAACTGTCTTTTTAATGGAATAAAGCTTTCTTACTCCGTCTATATGGCCGCTGACAAAATGCCCTGAAATTCTATCTCCGACTCTTAAAGCCCTTTCAATATTTACATATTTGCCTTTAGAAAGATACCTGAAATTTGTTTTGGATATGGTTTCACGGCTTATATCAAAAGAAGCAAGATTCCCTTTAATGCAAGAAACCGTAAGACAAATGCCGTTAATCGCGATACTCTCGCCGAGGGAAAGTTTCCACTCTTTTGGCATATCAACTTCAATCTTCTTATCTGATAAAGTTTTTATTTTTTCAACAGTTTCTATTATTCCGGTAAACATAATAATTCCTTTTTATAAAAATTCCGCCTCAAACATAATATCAGGGCCGATTTGTTTTATGTTTTTAAATACCATCTTAATTCCCAAATCTTTTCTGCGCTTATTTAATATATCGGGCCAAACTACCGAACTTTTTGATTTCTCGCCGCCAATAATCATAGGGGAGAAAAAGCCCATAAATCTATCGGCAAGACCTTGAGAGACAAAAGAACCCAAAACTCTTCCTCCGCCTTCCACAAACACATGTCCAATACCCATTTGTCCCAACTTTTTTAAAAGAGTTTTTAAATTCACCCTCCCATTTTTATCTTTGGAAATAACCAGAACCTTAATGCCTCTTTTCTCAAGCTTGGCAGTTTTTATTTTTGAAGCTTTTTGAGTGGTGGCGATTATAACTCTTTCATTTTCTAAAACTTTTGCCTTAAGACCAATTCTAAGAGAAGAATCAACTATTACAATGACAGGCTGTTTTTTTACTTTTAAATGCCTTATATTTAACATTGGATTATCTTTAACAATCGTTTCAATACCGGCTAAAACAGCATCAGCCTCGGCTCTTAGTTCATGAGTTTTAATTCTGGACTTAAGAGAAGATATCCATCTGGAACGACCCATAAAATCGGCAATTCTCCCGTCAAAACTCTGCGACACTTTAAGAGTTACATAAGGAATTTTTTGCCTCATGAATTTATTGAAAGCAAAATTCATATCTTCACACGATTTTTTCAAAACACCGGTTTCAACTTTTATCCCGGACTTGGCCAAAATCTTAAAACCCTTTCCGGAATGCGAGCGATTACAATCAACAGCTCCCACTATAACCTTTTTTATTCCGGCTTTTATAATAGCTTCAGTGCAAGGAGGGGTTTTACCGAAAGTGGAACATGGTTCAAGAGTAATATAAATAGTCGCGCCCTTAGCGGCCGCTTTAGCGCTTTTTATGGCATTTACTTCAGCATGAGCCTTGCCGTATTCCATATGATAGCCTTTACCTATAATACGGCCATTTTTGACTATTACAGCGCCCACCATTGGATTTGGATGAGTATTATAAATACCCTTCAAAGCAAGCTTAATAGCCTCGCTCATGAAGAATTCATCTGTTTTTTTAGCAGCGTTTTTTTTCATTACTTAGTCGTATTCCTATCCTTACCGCCGATATGGGAGAGCAGAGCAAAGCTCTGCGACTACATGGTCTTTATTAGGCGATTAGTAAATCGCCCGCTACATACCATTTTCGCGCCCTTGCGATGTTTCCGCTCTCTCTGAGCTTCCTATATCTTTTTAAACAAATTGGCCATTTCAATCGCGGCAAGAGCGGCATCCGAACCTTTATTGCCTTGTTTGGTTCCGGCTCTTTCAATAGCCTGTTCAATATTATCCGCGGTAATTACACCAAAAATAATGGGTTTTTTATTTTGGAAAGAAGCTTGCGCTATTCCTTTTGTGGCTTCAGCCGCGACAAGGTCAAAATGAGGTGTATCTCCTCTGATAATCGCGCCGAGACAAATTACAGCGTCAACTTTTCCCGACGCAAGTTTATCGGCGGCCAACGGAATTTCAAAAGCTCCCGGTACTTTGACTATGGTTATATTTTTATCGTCCGCGCCATGTCTTTTTAAGGTATCCAAAGCTCCCTCTACAAGTTTGGCTGTTAAAAAATCATTAAACCTCGCGGCAATAATCGCGAATTTTAATTCTCCCGCCAAAAGTTTTCCTTCAATTATTTTCATTTTTTTCTCTCCCGGTTTCTTTTTTATTTCTACTTTTTGTTGTTTCCCGCTCACTGCTTTCTGCTATCTGATTTCTATCTTTATATAAGATGTCCCAGTTTCTCTCTTTTTGTCTTTAGATAACTCTTATTTTTACAATTAGGCGTAATTACGAGGGGAACTCTATCTATGATTTTAAGGCCATAACCTTTTAATCCGATTATTTTTTTGGGATTATTAGTCATCAATTTTATTTTCTTAACACCCAAATCCGAAAGAATTTGAGCTCCTATGCCATAATCTCTTAAATCCGCCTTAAAACCCAGCGCGTGATTAGCTTCAACGGTATCATAACCTTTGTCTTGAAGATGATAGGCTTTTATTTTATTTGCAAGTCCTATACCTCGCCCCTCCTGCCTCATATAAAGAAGAACGCCGCCCTTTTCTT
>DAOWCC010000053.1 GCA_030639665.1 Elusimicrobiota bacterium
AATTATCCCTTTCTCACAAATAATATTGATTCCTTTTTTATCGCCGCATTCAAATCCTTTTGGCAGCTTATCCTCTACCCTAAGCTTTTTATCGTTTATAACCAATGTCATACCTTTATAGTAATCTGAATAATATGCCGATGTCCTTGTCTTAGATTGGGTTATGGTTTCTTTAACGGCTATGGGGTTTGGAATTTCGATATCTGCCTGTAGCATTGTATCAATGCTTATGGCCGGCAAATTTAAATCATATTTTGATTTCTCAATATTACTTCCTTGGGCAAACACATTACCGCCGACTATCAAAAAAAACGCTATCATTATTCTCATCTTAATTTTCTCCTTTAATTTTCAAAACCCATTAACTTAACTTCTACACATAGTTTATGGCAAAAGAAGAATTTCAAACAGAAGCGAAAGACCTTAATTTCATTGAAATGCGACCTATAAAAATATAGGTCTTTATACCTATTGTTTTGGGATAAAAACACTTTGGATGGGCTGGATTATTATTTAAACTCAGCTTTTATTTTATAATCCCAGCTGAACGGATAGATATTGTCCGGTCTGCCTCTCTCGGAAATTGATAAAAAATATTTTCCGCTTTTTTTTGCCGGCACATAAATTTTATAACCAAAATCCTTAATCTCTTCAAGTTTAACACCCTCGGCGCACATAGCCAACTCTCTGGGACTGTCGCAGAAACTTCCTTCATCTTGATATAAAATATCTCCGCCGGGCCCCGTTACCGTAAACTCGGCGCAATCTTCCAAACCGATTGATTGAAGAGAAAAAACTATTTCTCTCATAGCTTCACACTTAAAAGAAAAAACATCAATATTCTCCTGCTTGGCCCGGCCTGATAAAGCCTTGCCCGCGATAAGTTCCGTCGCCAATTGAAAATTATCATTGGGTTCAAGCGCGTCTTCAGGGAGCGTTTTTTTACAACCGCTTATTATCAAAATCGCGCAAAAACCAAACAAAAAGAAAGGACGCGCGAATTGAAAGAGATTTAGTTTATATATCATCTGCGCGGAGCCCCCAATCCATTGCGGACATTGGCCCAAGCATTAAGCATATAGGCCAATTCTTTTTTAAATTTTTCGCTTTTTCCTTTTTCATCTTCAAGAGCTTTCTTGATAATTTTATTCACTTCCCGGGAATTGCTATTGTCAAAAGCCGTCGGTTTAACCTTATTTAAAGCCCTTTCAAGGGAAGTTCGCGCGCCATTAACATACACATCGCCAATTTCTTCAATTAATGTCGCCTGCGCTTCGGGATTAAGTTTTTCAAAGGGCACTCCCGCGCGATAATAATTTCTCCATCTATAAGCGCCGCTTCTACTTCCTGTCTCAGAGTTCGATTTGTGTTGCGCCAACAAAGCTTTGTTTATATATTCACTGCCGCCGTTCTGATATTGCCACACATGAGCAATTTCATGATTCATTATATCCGTTCCATATTGGGTTAAAGAGCCATCTTCGTTAAAAAGAGGCCTCCCTCCCCATTTATCGGGCATAAATATCGTATTGCCGGACACATGCGGACAAGCGGAAATATGCTCCATTAAACTATTGCGCTGAACTTTGATTAAACTTACATCCAATGAATCGCCGTAAAGCCTTTTAGCGAACGTTTTCATCTTTCGAGACAAAGGTTCCGCCGGGTTTTTTTTCATTCTATCCAAATGGCTGGCAATGCCGTTGGAGCCCAGCCATGCCACATCTATCAACCCTCCGATAACGCTGTCTTTCGCCGCTCCGCCCGCGTCCATAAAGCGGCCAAACCAGCCTTTTTCCTGCGTTTCAGGCTTAACAATAGCGCCTATTTCAGTTTCAAGTTTCATGACGGAATCGCTTAATAAAGGAGCGTCCTCATAGAGCAAGCTCACCGTATGACTTGACCCTCCTATGGTTGAATTCCCCTGATTTCCAATCGACACATCCAAACTCGGACGATTCAAACTTTCTCCGGTAGACCATGACCGGTTTAACAAAGCGCTTTTTTCAAGATTATCGGAATTTTTAAGGGAAATTTCCCCAACGGCGGTAGCGCGAATTGTTTCATCCAATGCCTCGGATTCCCCTTTCTGAGCGCAAACGATAGCGGTCATAAAAAAAGCCACACAAACAATTAGCGAAATCTTGGATATGCAATGTAAAATCTTCATACCTAAATCCACCCTTTGATTAATAGTCTACAGGACAAATCAACCATTGTCAATATATCCAATTCATCAAACATTTCCTTATATCTAAGACTTTTTATAAATCGGGCAATTATGCCGTACCGTAATGGGTTGAGTGGACTGGGCTTTCAAAGGACTGATATGGACACAAGTTCTCGAGTTACTATCTTGCAGTGTTTCGGAACTGACGAAAGTCCGAAAGCCACTATTAAATAAAACCCACAGTAAGTGAGCGTAAAACTTTGGCAAGTCCATCCCCACTACTAAATAACAATACATGAACGATTCTGCAAACTTATAGTCTTTAACCAATATAAATAAATTTAGTTAAAATCGTTTTGTTTTTGTTTCAAATAATTTTTGGTTTCTCTGACGATGACACCTGATAAAAGCAGCATAGCGATAAGATTCGGAATAGTCATAAATGTTATCACCATATCACAAAAACTCCACACCAAATCTATACCCCATATGGCGCCAAGAAAACAGAATCCGCAATAAACAAGCCTATAAGGTTTAATGGCTTTCTTGCCGAAAAGATAACCCATGGCCCTGTCTCCATAATAAGACCAGCTTATGGCGGTTGAAAGAGCGAAAAGCAAAAGTCCTATCGCCACCACATGACCGGCTATTACGGATAAACCTATGGGAGCAAGCCCGGCGGAAAAAGCCTCGGTTGTCATGGATACCCCTTTAAGCCCTGAACTCCAAGCTCCCGTAATTACTATAACAAGAGCTGTCAGCGTGCATATTATAAGAGTGTCTATAAACGGACCTACGGAGGCCACCAAGCCTTCCCGAGCGGGATAATGAGTTTTGGCCGCCGCGTGAGCTATGGAAGCTGAACCTTGTCCGGCTTCATTTGAAAATAAGCCTCTTGTTATTCCAAATCTCGCGGTTAAGAAAAAGCTTGAACCTATAAATCCTCCGGTCGCGGCAGTGCCCGTAAAAGCGTCCTGAAATATCATAACGAAAGCGGCGGGAATTTGCTCAAAATTAAGAAACAAAACCAATATGGCGCTTATCACATAAAAAACCGCCATAAAAGGAACAAGCTTTGAGGTTACATTGGCTATTCTTTTTATTCCGCCCACAATAACAAGAAAAACCAAGGTGGCAACAACAAGGCCGGAAATCACGGGAGAAATTCCATAACTTGTATTTAAAGCGTCGGCCATGGAATTGGACTGAGCCATATTTCCCGTTCCAAGAGAACAAATGACGGTGCCTATAGCGAATATTCCCGCCATTATGCCGGCCAAACCGCCGCCCAATTTATCCTTTAAACCCTCAACCATATAATACATCGGTCCGCCCGATACCGAACCGTCGGGATGAACTTTTCTATATTTTAGGCCGAGAGTGCATTCAACATATTTATTTATCATTCCGAGAAACCCCGTCACCCACATCCAGAATATCGCTCCCGGTCCGCCCCAATATATCGCGAGCGCGACCCCCGCTATGTTTCCTGTTCCAACGGTGGCTGAAAGCGCGGTGGTAAGAGCCCTAAAATGACTTATATCTCCCGTTTCGTTCGGATCATCATACGAGCCGCTTATAATTTTTAAGGAGTGAACGAATTGGCTGGTCTGTAAAAATTTAAGTCTGACTGTAAAATAAATTCCGGTTGGGATAAGAACTATCATTAATAAATAGGTGCCGATATTGGTATTATAGGCGTTTATAAGCCGTTCGATAAGAGCTAAAAAATTTTCCACGAAGCCTCCTGAAATTTTCATCCCGGCGCACGGAAAGAGGGTGAATAAAATTCTCACCTCGCTGTGTGCGATGGGATTTGTATTATTATACTAAAAGGAGTTTATTCGAATAAAAAATCAGTTTTTCTTTTCCACAACTTTAGAAAAGAAAACAAGATTATTATCTTGGATGCGCATGCCGTATAAAACGCCGTTAATACCCACCAGCCATTTTATTTGATTTGAAATTATATCATCCAGATTAAAAGAATACCAGAACATTCCCTCACGGTCTCGGCGCAAAGCGATTATTCCTTCTTTATCATTTAAAGGGTCATGATTTCTGATAATCGCGTATTCAACCCTATCGGCAAAAATTATTTTTTCGGCATTGAAATAAAGTTTATGGAAAATATCGTCATAGGATATCTTTGATATAAATTTATTTCCGGGCTCATCGTAAGCGATATTTACAATTCCGTTCTCAAGAACAAGATTAAACTTAATGCCCCGATATTCATAAACCGCGCCTTTTTCAAGTTCCGCTTCAAGCCAAAGAGTTTTATTGTCCATACTTGAATCTTTGGGCCATATGGCAAAATAAAGATCCCAATTATTATCAATTATAAGCGTGGAAAAAAATTTGTAATCTCCGATTTCAATTAAATTGGCGGATTCACGGCGTTCAATAGCAAGCTTCGCAAGTGAAACGGAAGATAATTCAGAGGGAGTGTTTTTTTGTTTTAGTAAATTGACGGCATTAATATCCTCTTTTACAAAAGCATCAAAAGCGGAGGATGATAACGGCAAAAAAAACATCGTTGTTAAAATAAGAATAGTAATTTTTTTCATTATTTATCCCTCATTATTTTAATTGCCTTGAAGAGCGTGTTTTATCACTATAAAAACATTTTTCTCGCGCTATAAGTTTATAAAAATCGTTAACCGGCGGATTTTAGAACAACAATATCAACCCTTCGGTTTTTAGACCTTCCCTCTTCCGTGACATTGGAAGCAATCGGATTGTCAGATCCCCGGCCCTCATAAGAAAGCTGATTGGGATTAATGCCGTTATTTACCAAATATTTATAAACAAAAAAGGCTCTTTTAAACGATAAAATTTTATTATATTCGACCATTCCGATTGAATCGGTATGCCCGCGCACAACTACTTTGTTTTTAGGATAAGATTTCAAAAAAGCGATAACTTTCTTCAAAGCGCCCATGGATTCTTTCCGTATTTTAAATTGGCCGGATTGAAACAATCTCCTGCCATGAACACTTATAACCAATCCCTGAGCCGTATAATTAACTCTCAATTTCAAGCCGGAAAGATATTTGAGAGGAGCCGAATTAATCAAACTGAAGAAAGATTTGGGGGTTTTATGAATATTTTTTTGAGAATCCATCCAAATAAATCTGGCGCTATAAAATCCGTTCGGAAGCAAATCTCCCTTGTTTGAAAAACCCGACCAAGGAAATGAAAAAGAAGAAGGGACCCCTCTTCCCTGCATAAAACTCACTTTGCGCCTGTCGCCGCTATTTTTAAAAATTTGAATTTGCCACATAGTGATGTCGCTAAGAGAGTCTTCATCAACGAAAAAATTCGAATTCATTGATAACTCTGAATTCTCGACAACAAATGTAATGGCTGGTCTGAGAAACTTCCTATCCAAATCCAATCTTTCCTGAACATCCAATACTATATTTGTTTGACTATCACTTTCAAAAATAGAAGGTTGAAGCGAATTAACAAATAACAGCATAAAACAAACAGCTGAAAAAACTACTCTTACTCCCAACATTTTCATATATCCCCTCATGTATCACTTATAACATAATTGTGCAAAAAACATCCCTTAAACATCAATGATACAAATCAAATCGGCATGTTTTATAAAAGACCCGCGATTTTTAATAATCGCGGGCCTGTATACCGTAATTCTTCGCTTACTTAAAGTCCCAATTTTTCATCGGTCTGGCAAGCGGCATATGCCGCTATTTCGTCCATGGACGCGTCTTCACCGGGATTAACACATTTACTTTCCGCTTTTATACTATAGAGGAAAGTCACAAAATCATGCCACTTTGAAGTTTTGGCAAAAGCAAAATCCCGGTATTTGCCATCAAATATACTCTCCAATCTTTCTTGGGTTATTTTTGTTTCCACGGGAGGTAAATAAACGGATATACCTTTGGAATCCGATAATGGCGAACCTACTCTGTCATTGCCTACGGTAGCATTATGGATAACAAGATCATTGGCAATAAAGTTTATAAGTTTATAAGATTTAGCTCTAAGCCTATTTGAGTCAACCCCTTCCTTTGTAATATTGGCCGACATTAAATTCGCAAAATGAGATATATCGCCAAAGAATGATATTGTTTTTTCAGGATCACTGCCCTCGCCTACGGCATCATAGCGCAAAACTTTATTTCTGGCAGCCGTTATGGCTCCGACATCATTAACCTTTTTAACGGAATCCGCGAAACTTGCCATATGCTCAGCCAAACCTTCAAGTTTTGATGTTCTTATAGCGGAAAGACCGGCGCTTTTTTTAAGGGCGGTATAAAATGATTTGAAAGCTTCCACCGTGACAGCGGCGAAATTTTCCGCGCTCGCGTCAGGCATTTGTTTAAGCGCGCCAAGAAACATATCATAAGGATAACCATATCCGGGAACTGTCTCTTCCGCTCCGATAACAACCTCAGCATAATCCTTGACTTCATAAGCCACTTCAGCCATTTGCATCAAGCAAGCATCGAAAGCGAGTATATCCACTTTACCGGCTTCTTTAAGAATTTTTCCTATTTCAATTGTTCTTACATAGTTTCCGGTTTCATCATCATAAGATATGCCCTTATCGGCAATTTTCTTTTCTTTGGATGGATCAAACCAGCCGGTTCCGTGATTCCAAATTATAAGCATATATTTTTTAGCGGGATAATTAACCTTGGTCCATTTAACAAAGTCCACAATTCTTTTATAATCGCCCATATCCACATTCTTGGTTTCCATCATCACCGGTGAAGTTACTTTCTCATCATCTTTATCTTTCATGACATAAAGCCTTCTTGAACCGGTCCAATCTCCGTCAACATCAACATCGCCTTCTTGGCCTTTCATTCTGCCGAGTTCAACCACGATATTCATATTTTTATCGGAACCAACGGACTCCATTTGATTAACATTAAACAAACCTGCAATTTCCAAATTATTTTTGCCATTAATAAAAGTCATTATGGTCCAATTTTTAACGGTTTTTTCTGTGGGATTCGCGGCTTTTTCACCTTCAACAATCAGGTCCGGGATAATAATATCGCCAAAACCTTGCATACCCTCATTATAAATGGAGTTTTCAATATCAGCATTAAAATCTTGAGCATTCGAATTAATGGCGGAAAAAGTAAAGATTGCCACCATCGCTATTATTATTCGTTTCATAATATCCTCCGCTGTTTTTTAAGAGACACTACTAAGCCATATTATATATTATAGTGAAAAACAAAATTTGTCAAAGTCCATGCGCCCCTTTATACGATAGGTCAAAAGACCCATATAATATCTGACTTCGATTATCGCATCAATAATAGCCGGCAGACGCTTCAACGCTATTGAGAAAAGTTACAAAATCATGCCATGCGGAAGCTTTCGCGAAAGCAAAGTTCCCATAACTGCTCTCAAATGAATTTTCCAATTTATCCTGCGATATTTTTGCCGCGGGAGGCAGATAAACGGATATGCCTTTGGATTCGGACAATGACCATCCCAGTCTGTCTCTGCCTACCGTTACATTGTCAATGACAAGTTCATCGGAAATAAACCGATTAAGTTCAATAATTTTATTTCTAAGCTTCTCCGCCTCAGGACCTTCTTTTGTCATATAGACCGATATTAAATTGGCAAAATGAGATATATCGCCAAAGAAAGATAATACTTTTTGAGGATCGGCAACCTCACCTACAATATCATAACGCAAAACTTCTCTCCGCGCTATTGTTATCGCTTTAATGTCATTAACTTTTTTAACGGAATCCGCGAAATCCGCGAGATGATTGGCAAAATCTTCAAGTTTTGACGCCTTTAAAGCGGAAAGAACGGCGCTTTCTCCTATAACGGTATAAAACCATTCAAAAGATTCCACTATAAGCGAGCTAAAATCTTCCGCGCTCGCGCCGGGCATTTTTTTAAGAGCGCCAAGAAAGCGATGATAGGGATATCCATATACCGGAACGGTAGCTTCCGCTCCGATAATAATATCCGCGTAATCTTTAACTTCATAAGCCACTTCCGCCATTTGCATCAAGCAAGCGTCAAAAGCGAGTATATCAACTTTACCGGCTTCTTCAAGAATTTTGCCGATTTCAATTGTTCTTACATAATTTCCGGTTTCATCATCATGAGATATACCCTTATCGGCAATTTTCTTTTCTTTGGGAGGGTCGAACCAGCCGGATCCATGATTCCAAATCACGAGCATATATTTTTTAGCGGGATAATTGGCCTTGGTCCATTTAACAAAGTCCACAATTCTTTTATAGTCGCCCATATCCACATTCTTGGTTTCCATAATAACTGGCGAAGTCATCTTTTCCCTGTCTTTATCTTTCTTAATATAGAGCCTTCTTGAACCGGTCCAATCGCCGTCAAGATCAACATCTCCCGCCTGACCGCTCATTCTGCCGATTTCAACCACGATATTCATATTCTTATCGGAACCTATGACCTCCATTTGATTGACATTAAATAAACCCGCATGCTCCAAATTATTTTTGCCATTAATAAAAGTCATAATGGTCCATTCTTTTTCAATTTTCGGTTTTAAAACATTTTCATCGCGTCTGATGAAATTGAAAATACCGCCATTGCCAAATTCTTCGGAAAACTCGATATCTCTTATGGTAATGGAATTTAAATTGAAATTTTCTCCCGCCATGATATTTAACGAGGAAAAGAAAAAAAATGCTGTCGTGAATATAGCGATTTTCGATATTATCTTTTTCATTTGATATTCTCCCTGATTCCAAAACAGTAAACTCATATTTATAGTTTATACTGTTTTGAAATTGAGAGACAGTGTCCTATGTCCCTTTATATGGTAGGTCAAAAGACCCCCACACATAGAAGCCCAAAAACAAGCTTTTGGGCTTCTATGTGTGGGGGCTGTCATTTTAACGCTAACTATAATATAATTTCAACAATGAAACTATCTCTGATAATGCTTTTCCTATTCTTTAGCTGTTCCCTGCCTTTGAAAGCGGCATGGTGGGCTGAGAATGATTATACTTGGGGCGCGCAAGGTTCAAAAAAAGAGTCTTTGACTTTTTTTAAAACCATTTCCTCCAGCGCTGTTCTCGGTTTAAATGCCGGCTTTTTTAAAAATGACGGAATTTATAGTGATAAAACCTATGTTTTAAAAATGCCTATCCTCTATTCGGGCCGTAATTTCTTTCTTTCATTCAAACCTTTTTATTACTTGGAAAATCCCGACATAGGCTCAAGCGCTTACGGCGGTAAGATTTATTTTATGCATCACTTTGCCGGAAATTCAACTTCTCAACCGGACGACGAATACACCCATTTAATTCTTTCACTTTCCGGAGCGAGACAAGAAACAACGGTAAATAGAAATAGCCAACTTGAAAAAGTAAATTTCAAAGAGGCTTCCTTTGAGGCTCAGGTGGAGAAAAATTTTTACAATCAATTTTTTCTTCTCACTTCCGTTTCATTATTCCACAGTTTTGACGACATCAAACAAAGAGAACTGATAAACCCCGTGCTTGATCATTCCGAATTATCATTCATAGGAACCTTTGCCTCAATAACCGATTTGCCAAATTATGCCTTGAATCTTCAGTTCGCGAGAAATCTGGCCCCTCAGGAACACAGCCATCTATATTTTGGATTCAGCAGAATAAATATGGATAGTTCTCCCAACGCTTATTCCGCAATTGTGGGAATAAGAACAAAAACAAATCCCAAAACATCTTTTGATCTTGCGTATAATTGGCTAAAATTTGATAATATTAGTACTAGGAACTATTATAAATTTTTATTTCAAATATTTTTTTAACTTATGGTCACACAAACACAAGAAAGCTTAGAAATGCTGGTAATGGTCTCAAGACTATTATCTTCAAAACTTGATATATCCGAACTGCTCGCCACCATAATGAGACTCGCGTCCAGAGTTGTGGGAGCGGAAAGAGCTTCTCTTTATCTTTTGGACGAAAAAACTCAAGAATTATATTTTGATGTGGCGCTTGGACTCCCCAAGGAAGTTCAAAAACTGCGCTTAAAACTCGGCGAAGGTCTGGCGGGAACCTGCGCAAAAGACAGAACTTCCATAATAATGAACGATGTCGCCAGTGACAACCGACACGCCGGAAAAGTAGACGCGAAAAGCGGTTTTATAACCACTTCGCTTTTAACATGTCCCATGATTATAAAAGGCAAGGCCATAGGCGTTGTGCAGGCGATAAATAAAATTGAAGACGAGTTTACCGAAACAGACAAAAATAATTTTGAAGCCTTTGCCTCTCAAGCGGCCATTGCCATTGAAAACTCCAGACTATTTTCCTCCGTTAAAGAAGAAAAAGCAAAAATGGAAGTGGTTTTTAAAAAAATCAAAGAAGCCGCCATACTTACATCTCCCGACGGAGAAATACTGCTTTTAAATGATTCGGCCAAACTTTTTCTTGAGTTTGAAAAATTTAAATTTAAAAACATTAAAGACGCTTTATCCAATTTCTCGGTTAAACCCTCTTTTGACGATATTATCGCTTCCGATAAACCGCTGAATCCGTTTGAAGTTGAAAGAGAAAAACCGAAAAAGTTTTTTATGGAAGGCACGGCAATAAAACTCATTACCGATAAAGAAAGTAAAAACCCCGGCATTGAGGGCTGGCTTTGGATATTATCGGATATCACGGCGCAAAAAATGGAAGCATCTATGGCAAGAAACTTCCTGTCCTTAATATCCCACAAATTCAAAACTCCTCTAGCCTCCATAAACGGCTACGCTCAAATATTATCGGATGATAATAATGCCAATGACTTGGCAAAAAAGGCCGCGAAAACCATTTTAACTCAAGGGGCAAAGTTAAACGAACTCATTGAAAACCTCTTAAGTTTTGTGACGATTGATAATACCGACGATACAACCTTAAATAAAACCGAATTTGATATATCCGAATTACTTGAAGAATTGATTAAAGAAGTTAAAGGAACCATGAAACCGGGGCCGGACGAAGTCACAAACTTCAAACTGGTAACTCCCGAAAAAATATCCTTGAAAGCTGATAGAAATTTTATAAAAACAGCTCTAAAGCATATCGTGGAAAACGCAATAAAATTTAATACGGCCAGAGAAAAGCTTGTAATTCTCTCATCACAACTTAAAGATGGAAATATTATGTTATCCGTGGGAGATAACGGTCCCGGAATACCGCCGGAAGAACTGGAAAATGTTTTCAATAAATTCTATCAGGTAGAAGCTTCTTTTACGGGACAGATTGAAGGCTGGGGTATCGGCTTATCATTCGCTAAACGAGTAGCGGACATTCATAATGGAAAAATATTCGTTAAATCCCAACTGGAAAAAGGCTCCGCTTTCACCTTAATGCTTCCCAAAGCATAATAATCTTCACTCCATTCCCGCTTTTTGAGAGTCTCAACTAAATTGTGTAAATGACTTTCAATAAAGTATTCCTTATTTAGGCTGGGTCCGCTCTTCCGAGCGAGATCTCGCCAATGGCAGTTTGCCAATGGCGGATAATTCAAACTTATATTAAATGGGGTGGGATACATATTATAAAAATCAAAAAAGATTACGGCAAAGATTTGCGACGAACGATTTTAGGTTTTCGACTAAGGATTTGTAGCGAATTCCACCGGAACAGCGAGGATGTCTGAGGGCAAAAACATTGCGGAACAACGAGGCTATGCCTCATTATGTGTCGGGAGCTTTGCGACTAACTTTTTTTGCCGGAGTTCCGGAACTGGCGGAAAATCCGCAAGTCGCATAATTAGAAAACCTGTAATGAGTGAGTGTAAAACTTTGTCGGAATTTCTCTTAATAAATTTAAAAGCTATTTACACAGAAATTTTTACACACTCCTCTTTTTCCGCGTCATCAATATCTTTACGAAACCTTAACCTCAGCGCCTACCCAAATAAAACCTTGCGGAACCACTATACATTGACATTTACGGCTTAAGACAGAGTCTTGCTTAGGCAGAATGGTAACGATGCCATTGGTCCAGCTTACATACCTTATATCTTCATCTGAAACCCATTCATAGACTCTCGGACCGATTCTGGGCATACTGCTCCAAACAACAGCGTTTTTCCATGGGATTTCATTTACATCTTTAGAAAATTTAATTTCCGGTATTTTTTCCGAAAGCTCGTCCATAATTTCTCCTTTGGCGACATTCCCGTCCCCTCCACACAGCATCGGCGGGTTCGCCAAAGAATCAATGGCGAAAAAGGAGAAAGTCACCAGTCACCAGTCAC
>DAOWCC010000240.1 GCA_030639665.1 Elusimicrobiota bacterium
AATCGGCGCGCATCAATGTTATTACTGGACCGCTTTTACCGTTACCACTCTCGCGAAAAACATCTATCATCGCCAAAAGCCGGATGTCGCCGGCCCCATCGGCATAGTTGATATCGTTGGAAAAGCCGCCCATAGCGGTTTGCCCAATTTTATTTTTCTTATAGGCCTTATTTCAGTTGCCATAGGGTTTTTCAATTTATTGCCCATTCCCCTTCTGGACGGCGGTCATGCCGTTTTGTATATATTTGAAGGCATCACAAAGAGGAAGGTTACGATTAAAGTAATGAGAGTCGTGAATTCTCTCGGCATAGCTTTTCTTGTTTTTATACTTTTATTTGCCACCTATAGCGATATAAAAAGATTAAGAACATCTTCCGCTCAAAAAAAAGCGGCCGCGGAATCTCTTGAAAAAGGAAAATGATTAAAAAAAGACAAAGGACAAGAGCGGTTAAAATCGGTGGTTTAACCGTTGGCGGCGCTAATCTTATCAGAGTGCAGTCAATGTGCAATACCGATACGGCCGATATTAAGGCTACGGTAAAACAAATCCATTCTCTTGAAAACGCCGGTTGTGAAATTATAAGAGTGGCGGTTAAAGATATTGAAAGCGCCCGCCTTCTTGCCGAAATAAAAAAGAAAATAAACATTCCCCTGGTGGCTGATATTCATTTCGATTGGCGTCTCGCGGTTGAAGCGGCCAAGCATGTGGATAAAATCCGCATAAATCCCGGCAATATAGGCTGCAAAGAAAATGTGGCCAAAGTTGTTAAAGCCTGTCAAAAAAGAAATATTCCCATAAGAATAGGAGTTAATTCAGGCTCTCTTAAAGCTCTTAAAAAAATTAAAGGCCGCCCAAAATGGTCGGCCCATCGCTGGGCTGAAATAATGGTTAAGGAAGCCCTTGATGAAATAAGTGTTCTTGAACGGATGAAGTTCAAAGATATCCTTGTTTCGCTTAAAGCTGATGATATAGAAAGAACAATTCTTGCCAATAAAATATTTTCGTCTAAAAGCAAAATCCCCCTTCATCTCGGCATAACGGAGGCCGGCAGTTTTCTTAGCGGAACCGTTAAGTCATCCATGGGCCTCGGCATGCTTTTAAATGAGGGCATTGGCGATACAATAAGAGTTTCTCTTACGGAAGATCCCGTTGTTCAAGTGAGAGCCGCTTATGAGATTTTAAAAGCTTTAAAGTTGCGGCAATTCGGCCCCGAGATTATTTCGTGTCCCACTTGCGGAAGATGCCAAGTGAATATTGCGAAAGTGGTAAAAAAACTTGAGGAAAAAATTTATTCGGACTCAAAACTGTTTAAGCTTGCCGAGGGTAAAAAAATAGCGATTATGGGTTGTATTGTAAACGGTCCCGGCGAGGCCAGAGATGCTGATTTTGGCATCGCGGGCGGTAAAGGCGCGGGAATTTGGATAGAAAAAGGCCGCCGAGTAAAGACTGTAAAAGAGTCTCAATGGCTGACTGAAATAATCAAGAAAATAAAGAAAGGATAGGGATAATAAGATATGACTAAGATATTTCCACTAATTGTTTTTGTTTTTACAGTTTCGGTTTTTATGTCTTGTAATAAGACAAGTGATGAAAGTGAGAAAGCTTTAGTTAAAGATGATAGCTTACTTAAGGAGGCTCAATCTTTGCTTAAGGAGTCTGAGGTTTTACTTGAGAACGCCAAAAAAGCGGAAAAATCTGAATTTGGTGAGGCTAAAAAAGAAAGCGGCGCGTCTGAGGAGTGTGATGAAGATAAAAAAGGACATGAAGAAGAGGATAATCAAGAAGAGGCAAAAGCTCAATTTTATTTAGGCATGAAGCATGCCAATGGCAAGGGCGCGGCTCAAAATCTTGGAGAAGCCGTAAAATGTTTTGAAAAATCAGCTGAGCGGGGCTATGGTGAAGCGCAACATTCATTGGGACTTATGTATTTTCAAGGTAAAGGCATCAATCAAGATTATATCAAAGCTCACAAGTGGGCAAGTCTTGCCGCCGTTCAAAATAAAAAACACGCCCAACTTAGAGACTTAATTGAAACAAAACTGACAAAAGAGGATCTTATCGAGGCTAAGGCATTAGTTTCAGATTTTATTTCTCAAAATAAATAAAGAAAAGCGTATAGAGTAGAGAGATTGGAAGTATGGCAATAGTAAAATTAAATTTTTTGGCGGTTGCCAAGTTGTTCGTTTATTCGATTGTCTAGTGTGTTGACAAGGGAATTAAGAAACAACAGGAAAAACGGAAAGTAGAAAATAGATTTTTAAGTTATGCGCTTAGTGTTCTCTGTGCCTCCGTGTGAGAAAAAACAATTCCCCACAAAGGCGCCAAGACACGAAGAAAGGCAATAAGAATTAGATATTGATATGGTTGCATAACTAATTTGTCGTTACATTCGTGATTTTAGGAGATTATATATGAAACTTAGTAATTATTTTTTACCCACATTAAGGCAGGCGCCCGGCGATGC
>DAOWCC010000069.1 GCA_030639665.1 Elusimicrobiota bacterium
ATATTAAGTGGAGGTCTGAAGTATGGATATCAAGGATTTAATATCACGGATTAGTGAAGATCAAGTGAAATTTCTTTCTCTTCAGTTCACAGATGTAACTGGGTCAGTTAAAAGTTTGGATATCCCCATTGCACGGGTTGAAGAAGCAGTTGGTGAGGGTGTCTGGTTTGATGGCTCTTCTGTTGAGGGTTTTGCCAGAATTTATGAATCGGATTTGCTTTTGATGCCGGATCCCACAACATTTAAAATTATGCCCGTGAACTTTTCTCACGCGCCGAGCGCTTTAATGTTCGGTGATATATACACTCCCGACGGCGAGCATTATGAAGGCGACACCAGATATATATTGAAAAAAAATCTCGCTCTCGCGAAAAAAATGGGTTTTGACGAGTTTATGGTCGGTCCCGAACTTGAATATTTTTATTTCGCAGATGATAAAAGCCCTAAGACTCTGGATAATGGCGGCTATTTTGACAGTGTTCCTCTGGATGAGTCAAATGATCTGAGAAAGGAAACCATTTTAGCTCTTGAAGAGATTGGCATTCATGTTGAATATTCTCACCATGAAGTCGCGCCCAGCCAGCATGAAATTGATTTGCGTTATTCTGACGCTTTGTATATGGCCGATACTGTAATGCTTTATAAGCTTGTGGTTAAGCAAATCGCGGCCAAACACGGCGTTTTTGCTTCCTTTATGCCCAAGCCTTTAAGCAAAGAAAATGGAAACGGCATGCATGTTCATCAATCTCTTTTCAAAAAAGGCAGAAATATGTTTTTTGATAAAAAAGATGTCGCTTATTTATCGGTGGACGCCCGCCATTATATCGCCGGTGTGCTTCACCATGTGAGAGAGTTATGTGTTATTACCAATCAATGGGTAAATTCATATAAAAGGCTGGTGCCGGGTTTTGAAGCGCCCGTCTATATCGCCTGGGCGAGAAGAAACCGTTCCGCTTTGGTCAGAGTTCCTCAGGCAAAATACGGCCAGGAAAAATCAACAAGAATAGAATGCCGGTTTCCCGATCCCGCGGCCAATCCTTATTTGGCTTTTTCCATTATGCTTGCCGCCGGTTTGAACGGCATAAAAAAGAAGATGAAACTTGCCAATCCCGTAGAAGCGGATATTTATGAGATGGGCTCTATCGTAAGAAAGGCGGAAAAAATCAATACTTTGCCGGGTTCTCTGATAGAAGCTTTGGAAGAGGCTGAAAATTCAAAGTTTTTGAAAGAAGCTTTGGGCGAGCATGTTTTTAAGAAGTTTATTGAGAACAAAAAAATTGAGTGGAAAAATTATCGCGTGCAAGTTTCAGATTATGAAATCAAGCGCTATTTAAGCGTGTTATAGGGATAGGCAACAGGGCGATTAGGCAACAAGGTAATCAGGAAACCTGCAAGAATCAAAAGACAAAAAATTGCTCTTCCGCATCGTGGCGTCTATGGCGCCATTATGCGGGAGCGATATGGGTAGGCGGAACTGGATGAAAAAACTCTTTTTAATGGTTTTCGCATTTGTGTGTTTCTTTGTTTTTAATATAAAGATTCAAGCTCAGACATGGTCCACTTCCACTTATATGGGAGCCGCGCTCAATCGGTCTCATGAAATAAAAAAAAGCGGTGAGAGTGTTGATATTGCCAGAAATAGTTATATTAAAGCTTTTTCGGACGCTTTTATTCCTTCATTGACCTTTAGCGCTCTTAATACTCCCTATTCCGTTTACAATACTCCCAAACTGGATATTAATAAAAACAATACAACTGTAAATACCGCATTGCGTCTCAATTTATTTAATTCTTTTAAAGATAAAAAAGCGGTGAATATTTCTTCCGTAAGCAGGGACATCTCCGAAGTCAATTTATTGCTGAAAAAACAGCAAATCGCCTTATATTCATTAGGGCGCTATTATGATGTTTTGCGGAAGAAAAAATTATTGGAAGTGGTAAAGGCAAGCAAGCGGTCATATGAAGAACAATATGAAAAAGTTAAACATTATTATGAAAATGGAATGAAAAGTCTTTCGGATTTGCTTAAAAGCGATTTGAATTATAGAAACAGCCAATTAAGAGAAATTGGCGCCCTTAAAAATTATAAAACATCAATGATGTCTTTTAATATTCCGCTTTATATTTCGCCCGGTTCCAAAGTTAATATTTCCGATATAGACACGCGTTATGAAAAAAAACTTCCCGATATGAAGGCCGATATTAAATACGCGCTTGAAAACCGTCCCGAAATGAGAGTGGCGAAATTAGCTTTGAAAAAAAGCCTGTTGGAGAAATCAAAAGCCGGTTTAAGCGCTTTGCCTGATTTTTCCGTATATGCCAATTGGGATAAGGCCGGTTTTGGCGGCATCGGAAGGGCGGCGTCGGGCGTTACGGACCCGACATATTCCATAAACGCTTCTCTTTCCATTGCTATCGGGCCGGAAACCGTTTCCGATAGAAATAATCTTATCGCTTCTAAAATTAAATTGAATGAAAATTCCCGATATATTGAATTATTGGAATTTGAGATTGAGAAAGAGATTATATCGGAATATCTTTCGCTTGAAACCGCTTTAAAAACGCATGAGGTTTCAAAAATGAAAGCGGAGATTTCAAAGCAAAATTTAAAAATTGTCAATCAAAAATACAGCGAAGGCCAAAGCGGCATGATAGAGCTGGTTCAGGCGCAAGATGATGATTTGAATTCTCAAAGCGAATTTGCCAATTCATTTTATGACTTACTTTTAAGCAGAGCCAGATATGATAAAGCTATGGGAAAACAATTGTGGTAAGGTTCTGTGACGGAGCCTAAGGAGAGTTTGTGAAAAAATTTAAAAATTTAGCTTTAAAAATTTCAATATACGCTTTTGTTGCCATTGTTATCGGCGGGGGAGCGTGGTGGGGATATAAGCTTTATAAAAAGACTTCCGAAGTGGAAGGTGAAATAGAGAAAGTTTTTGTTTCAAAAGGCAAGATAGAGGTTAAATTTAACGATATAGGCGAAGTTTTTCCAAAAAGCATATTGGATGTTAATTCAAAGGTCGGCGGAAGCATAGAAGAATTATTTGTTATGGAGGGGAAAAAAGTAAAGAAAGGAGACAAACTTGCCATAGTTCAGCCGGGCCAAAGCGCCGCGGATAAGTTTATTCCTATTGATGTCTTGGCTCCTATTTCGGGAACGGTTATGCGCTGCGTGAGCAGCGGCTATTACAGCGAGGCCACTATGGCAAAAGTCGGTCAGAGAATAACGGGCGCCAATTCATCAAATCCGACATGCCTTATGCGCATTGGAAATTACAATAAAATGCTGGTAAAGTTGAAAGTGAGCGAGATGGAAGTTTTTAAGCTTAGAGTCGGAATGCCGGTTAAAATATTTGTTGACGCGCTCGGTAATGAAGTTTTTCCGGGGAAAATTTCCATGATAGCTCCTCAAGCGAATAAAGATAATCGCAGTGGAATAAAAACTTTTAGAGTGGAAGCGGCAATAAATAAATATCACAAGCTTCTAAGGCCGGGAATAACGGCCAGAGTTGAAGCTATTATGGATTCAAAAAAAGACATACTTATAATGCCTCTTACAGGGCTTTTTGAAAAATATGGAGCCACTTTCGCTTATCTGTATGTTCTCGGCGATAAAGCAAAAAAAGTTTCGATTAAAACGGGTCTGAGAGGCGTTAGAAATATTGAAATTTTGAGCGGCTTAAAAGAGAAAGACGAGGTGTATACGGATAAGCCTCTTAATCTTGCTGTGGCGCCATAGCTTCAGCGTTTATTCTCTTGTTTATCCGTTTTAGGCGGACGCGGAGAGTTTCGGAAAATCAGATGATAAAATGTGAAAATTTAAAAAAAGTTTATCCGGTAAAAAAATCAAAGGGCTATGAAGCCCTTACAGAAGTTGATTTGGAAATTAAGGCCGGAGATTTTCTATCCATAACCGGGCCGTCAGGCTGCGGCAAGTCCACCCTTTTGCATATTTTGGGCTTCTTGGATAATCCAAGCGGCGGGAAATATTTTTTTCAAGGCAAGAATGTTACTTCTTTTAATGATAGAAAAAGGTCAATGCTTAGAAGAGAAAAAATAGGTTTTATTTTTCAATCGTTTAATCTTCTTCCAAGATTTTCAGCATCCGCCAATATAATGCTGCCCATGCTGTACGCGGGAGTGGAAAAAAGCGAGGCTTTGGAAAGGTCGTATAAATTGCTTGAAGATGTGGGTTTAAAGGGAAAGGAAAATAATAGCGCTCTTGAACTTTCCGGAGGCGAATGCCAGAGAGTGGCCATGGCGCGCGCCATCGCCAATAAACCGGAATTGATTATCGCGGACGAGCCTACCGGCAATTTGGATTCAAAAACCGGTAAAAATGTTATGGCTTTATTAAAAAAATTAAATGGCGAGGGACTTACCGTAATAATGGTGACTCATGACAATGAATTGGCAAAGATAGCTTCAAAAATAATAGTTATGAAAGACGGAAGGATAGAGAAAACAGTCGGTAGGTAAAACAACCTGCGTGCAACAAAAATGTAGTCGCAGAGCTAATATATTATGAAAATAACGGAACTATTGAAAACGGGCTCTCTTGAAATATGGCATCATAAAATGAGGTCTTTCCTCAGCTTTTTTGCCATTTCAATAGGAGTAATTTCAATTTTATACAGTCTCGTTTTAATTTATTCAATGTCGTTTAGGACAAAAAAAGCGCTTGAAATAGCCGGCCCTGGTAAAATGACTGTGCAAATGCCCAGAAGTGGTGGGGAAAATACGGATCCAAACGCGCCAAAAGATGTGTTGACTCTGGATGATTCTTTAGCTATTAGAAAGGAATTTCAAAGGCTTTATATGGTATCTCCGTCACTTAAGAAATATGTAAGAGTAACTCATGGAAAATTTAACGCGCATCAGCTTGTGGAAGGAATAAGTACTGAATGGCGGCGCAGAGGGTGGATATATACTCTAAAGGGCCGTTTTCTAAATCAATATGATGTGGATAATTTTGAGCGAGTATGCGTTATAATTAAGACCGGAGGTTGGATAAAAAAGCCGAAATGGATAAAATTGTATTCATGGAAAGACAGATTTCAGGAATATATCAAGCATAATGAAGTTTTAGGTTCCACAATCCAACTTGGTGATAATTTATATACAATCGTTGGAATACTTGAAGAGCCGGTTCTTGAAAAAAATCCAAAAACTTTTCTTAGCATGTCCGGAAGATGGGGTGGTAAGATATTTGTTCCCATAACCACCGCTCAACGCTTTTTAAGCGGCTGGTCTATGAACGGAGATGGAATTGAGTCAATAAGCATTGATACTGGTGAAGAGAAAAAAATTAACTCTTATAAAAAAAAGATTGAAAAATTCGTGCAAAGCAGACATAGTGGAAAATTAAAATTTGAAATTAAAGATTACAGAGAACTGATAAAAGAGCAATTGACCGATAAGGCCCGCGATATGTATACGGTTCTGATAATAGGCATTATTGCCATATTGGCCGGCGGCATCGGCATTATGAATGTTACTTTGGCTACCGTTTATTCAAGAATAAAAGAAATAGGCATAAGAAGAGCCATTGGCGCCACGCGCATGAATATTATGTCTCAGTTTATAGTTGAGGCCACATTCTTGGGCTTTATAGGGGGAATAGCGGGAGTGTTTATCGGTATTATCGGTATTCAATATTTGGCGTCCAAGGGCAATACGGATATGATGATGGTGCAGTGGTGGATGCCCTTTTTGTCTATTTTAGCGGCTATGTTAACCGGTTTTTTTGCCGCTATATATCCGGCTTGGAGCGCGTCAAAACTTGATCCGGTTGAAGCTTTAAAATATGAATAGCTAAAATAAATGAATTGCGGTGATAATAGGCGGGGTTGAACAATATTTGACAATATTGTAAATTATTTTTAAGTTTTGAAAATCAGGAAGTTGTAAAGCGGCGTTTCATTGGCTACATGTTCATTATTGCGGGGGTGGGGATAATGGAAAATTTAATAAATATTGTTTTTTGCTGGGTTTTAGGTTTCGGGAATTTGTTTTCCGGTCCTGATAAGGATTTTAAAACCAAGCGAGAATCAATGGTTAAAACCCAGATTGAAAACCGGGGAATAAAAGATAAAAAAGTTTTGGGGGCAATGCTTAAAGTTGAAAGGCATGAATTTGTTCCTCTTGAATTAAGAAATTACGCTTATAAAGACAGGCCTTTGCCAATAGGCAAGGGGCAGACTATTTCACAGCCATATATTGTCGCTCTTATGACGGAACTATTGGAGTTAAAAGGCGGAGAGAAAGTTCTTGAAGTGGGAACCGGCAGCGGATATCAGGCGGCGGTCCTTTCCCAACTCGCGAAAAATATTTACACTATAGAAATAATTCCCGAATTGGCGGGGGGCGCTGAAAGATTACTGAAAAATCTGGGATATGAAAATATTAAGATTAAAGTCGGCGACGGCTGGCTGGGCTGGGAAGACCATGCCCCGTTTGACGCGATAATAGTAACCTGCGCTCCGGGAGAAATGCCTCTTAAGCTGATTGAGCAATTGGCGGAGAACGGAAGGATGGTTCTGCCTCTTGGAACAGGATACCAGGAATTGAAGTTGATTAGAAAGATAAATGGCGTAATAAAAATTGAGAATATAGCGTCGGTTAGATTTGTGCCGATGATAAAAAAAATGGGGGAAAAGAAATGAAAAAAATATCCGTGTATTTTATATGGACCGCGCTTGTCATAGCGTTTTTTGGGGGTATTTCAAGACTTGCATGTATACCTTTCTATGTGGAATCAAGAGTTTGGGCCGGGGTAGCGGTTATTCTTTTGCTTGCTTCAATAGCCATAAATACGCTTAAAAAAGAATAAAGGCTCATTACTTGGCCGGAAGATAATAAACCGTATTTGTCGCGGTTAATCCTTTTTTTGCCGAGCTTTAATCTTTGGCATTATCATTTTTTATGGGCAGGGTTTTGCCTTTCCCGTTAAGTAGGTTTTTTATGTTTTTTAAGAGCTGCGCATAGGGAATAAAAAACATGGAATAAGTAAATCTCTCCTTGGCTTGCACGGGCAGAAATATCATTTCATCTTTTTTAAATTCTATTTTTCCGAGGCTTTCCAAAAGTTTTATTTCATAATCGAACTCATCTCTTAGTTCAGTTTTGAAAACTTTCTTAAAAGCTTTAAGGGAAACGGATTTATTATTAGAGAGATTATTAAGCAAAAAATAAGCCATTTCATTTCTTCTGTCCGTTTTAATTCCGATAAAAGTGTTTTTAGCGGGGTCTTTATGAAGCGGCGTGCTGCGGTATTTTAGCTGATTGTGAATATAGGAATTACCGGCGTGTCCCAGGCAGAATAAAGACGCTTGCGTTCCTTCTATATAAGTATGATAGACCGCGTTTAAAGGAGTAATATCTTTATTTTTAAAATCGGTGGCGCTGGTGGACCTTCTGTTAAATTCCAAGCCTTCGTCCTCATAGGAAAAATTCATTTCCTTGGCTATGGCGCGCAATTTACCAAGCGCCTGTTTCTGTTTTTCATAATGTTTTTCAAAATTACTCAGTTTGCCTTTGAAATATTTATCAAGATAAGATTTTATCGGCTGGCTGGAATAGACTCTGACCGTATAAGGTTTTAGAGCGATTATTTTTTTGAAGGTATCTATAAAGTTTTGAGGGGTGTCCCCGTAAAGGCCAAGCATTAAATCCGCATTTATATATTCTATGCCCGCCTTTTTAGCTCCGAGTATAGCTTCTTTGACCATGGAAAAACTTTGATAGCCGCGATTAATTTCCTTAAGCGCTTTTTGATTTAATGATTGCACTCCGAAACTTACCCTGTTAAAACCGGCTTTTTTAAACGCTTTTAATTTTTTAAAAGTGGTGCTGGCCGGATTGCATTCAACGGTCCTTTCGCCTTTTGAATCGAAATGTATGTTTTTTTTCAAAGCCAGACAAATTTCTTGGAGTTGTTTTTCGGTAAAAATGCTGGGGGTGCCGCCTCCAAAATAGATATTGTCAAAAGTTATGTTTTTCAGGACATCTGAAAAATAATTTATGGAAGAGATGAGATTGTCTTTATAGGCCTCAATAAGTTTTGGCGAGCCTATTTCTTTGAAATAAATACAGCAAGAGCACCTTGAAGCGCAATAAGGCGCTCCTATATACAATTGTATGAATTGTTTGTTCTTATTTTTGTTTTGCAGGTATTTTTGCCAAACATCGCTGATTTCAGGCGCTTTAAAATACATTTCTTCAGCCGCTATGCCCACGCTGTAAAAATCGGTAAGAAAAAAATTATGGCGGTAGCCGTATTTGGATACCAATATGTCGACAAAATTTTCAAATAGCCGCAGTCTATTTCCCGCGGCTTCTTTAATCGGCTGGTTTTTTTTCATCTTGATTAATATATTAACATTTTAGATTAGTGATGGGATTCCTAAATTCTTATAATGGGTAGATGGATATAACTAAAAGGGGAAAAATTGTCTCTTTTATTGTTTTGGCCGCTTTGGCCTTGCATCTTTACGCGGGATTGTCTTTTATAAAAATATCCGCTCCAACTTATGATGAGACGGTTCATTTATCCAGCGGATACAGCCATATAGCCGGCGGAAAATACAAGATGAATATTATGGATCATCCGCCTTTCTCCGAGATGCTTTCCGCGTTGCCGCTTTTTTCCTATAAATTGAATTCCTTCATGAATCATCCTTATTTTTCAGTCAAGGCGCCATATCATTACGGCGATTTATTTATTTTTAATAATACAAAAAGCGCCAAAACCATGGTAAACACGGCAAGAATTTTCACCTTTATAATTTGGACTGTTTTATTTTCAATTTTTATATTCTTCTTTTCAAAGAAATTCCATTCTTTTGAAAGCGCCGCTTTTTCCCTTATTATTTTTGCTTTTATGCCCGTTTTTATTTCAAATAACGCTCTTATAACCACTGATTCATCGGCGGCTCTTTTCTATTTTATAAGTTTCTATTTTGGAGCCATGGCATCCTTAAATTTATCTTCACAATTGTCCCGCAAAAAAATATTTATTTATCTTTGCGCGGCCGGTTTTTTTACCGGACTCGCGATGTCTTCAAAGTTTAGCATGGTGATAATAGCGCCGATTGTCATAGGGATATGGGGAATTGATTTTTTCTTAATAAGAAAAGCAGATTTTAAAAAGTTTTTTGTGTTTGTGGGCGTGTACGCGCTTTTGGCGGTTTTTACTCTGGCCTTGGTTTATAAGTTTGATTTAGCTTTATACATTGAAGGCCTGATGTCCACACTGGAAAGAGTAAACGACGGACGGCCCTCATTTGTCTGGGGGCATTATTCCATGAATGGCGTTTTATGGTATTTTCCTCTGGCTTTTTTGATTAAAACGCCTGTTTTTGTTTTATTGTGCGCCGCTCTCGGTTTTATTGCCATTGCCTTAAAACCGAAAAAAAAATATATCTGGATAGTGATTCCTTTTGTTTTTTACGCTCTCATTTCAATTACTTCAAGGCTTCAAATAGGCATACGGCATATTCTTCCTCTTATGCCTTTTCTTTGTGTGATAGGTTCCATAGGTGCGGCTGAATTTTATAAAAATAAAAAAATACTCGTGGTTCTAACCTTTTCCGTTCTTTTATCTTTTGTGTTTTTATTTAAAACTCATCCGTTTTATCTCTCTTATTTTAATTCAATAATCGGAGGGCCTGAAAACGGCTATAAATATCTTGCCGATTCCAATTTGGATTGGGGACAAGATGTCCGGGAGCTTTCAAGATATTTAAAGGAAAACGGCAATCCTCCGATTATTTTTGCATATTTTGGCGTGGCACGCCCCGAGTACTATGGAATAAAATATGTTCCGCTCGGAATAATTTCAAATGTTGAACTGGAAGGAACAAATGCGGATTTGTGTAAGGCTGATAAAGTCCTTTTGGCTATTTCAGTTACAAATTTGCAGAGCGTGTATTATAGGGATAAAGACACCTATAATTGGCTTAAAGATATTAAGCCGGTTTTTCGCGCCGGTTATTCCATTTTTCTATACGATTTAACAAATAATAAAGACGGGATAAACAGGATAGTTGGATTTTTTGACAAAAGCGCTAAAGGAAATAAAGTGAAGTGCTTGCTCAAAAGGTATAATGAGGGTAATAAACAGTAAGTGATAAATATCAACTAAGGAGAATCTTGATATGAAATACATCAAATATATTGTTGTGGTTTTTGTTTTATTTTCAGCCGCTAATTTTTCCATTGCGGCGGAAAAAAATCCGGCAAATAAAAAAGCTGTGAAAGAAGTTTCTGCGGAGAAAAAAGAATTGGATAAACTGACTGTGGAAAATAATCTTTTTAAACAAAAGACCGTTAAAAAATTGCGGGCTTTGGTTGAGGAAAAAGCGGAAGCTAAAGCGAAGTATGATCTTATGATGGAAAAGCAAAAAATAAAAATGGCCGAACTTGAAGCCGAACAAAAATTATTGGCTTTGGAAAATAAGCTTATGTCCGAGAAAAATAAAAAAGCCCTTACGGAGTTAAGGCAAAAGAACGCTAAGATAAAGCTTGAGAATGAATCTCAATTGGAATTGGCCAAATTAAAGAATGCCAAGGAATTGGATTCTATTAATCTTAAGAAAAAAAGAATGGATTTTGAAATGAGCAAATTAAGAATTGCAAAAGAGAAGATGGTGGCTGAAATCGCCAAGCTTAAAATTGATTTGGATTTGCGCCAGAAAAAAGAAGAATGGAAAAATGCAGCGAATAAAGAGCCTGAGTATCTTTTAAATCCTTTTAAAAACGGAGTTTTAACCATAAGCGATCGCCGCATTGCTTTAAACGGGCCGATTGTAAGAGGTGTGGCGGATTTTGTAACTGACAGGATTCATTACTTTAATAATAAGTCCGCAAAGTTGCCTATTTTTATTGTAATAAACAATTCTCCAGGCGGTTCGGTTATGGAGGGAGTTAGAATTCTGAAAGCTATGGATACCAGCCAGGCTCCCGTTCATGTTATTGTCAAATCATATGCCGCAAGCATGGCCGCCGCTATTACGACACTTGCTCCTCATTCGTACGCGTATCCCAATGCCATAATTTTGCATCATCAGATGTCCAGCGCGGTGTGGGGCAATATGACTGAGATGAAAGAACGCTTTGAAAATACTAAAAAATGGGATAAAAGGGTCAATACTCCGATTGCCAAGAAAATGGGGCTGTCTTTGGAAGCTTTTAGAAAAAAGTTATATGAACATAATTCAAATGCCGACTGGCAGGAATTCGCGGATAG
>DAOWCC010000051.1 GCA_030639665.1 Elusimicrobiota bacterium
ATATCCCTTATATTCGCTTTAGGATTTTTCTTTAAAAGAGCTTGGGCCGATATAATCATACCGGGCGTACAAAAACCGCATTGCACCGCGCCCTCGTCGATAAAACTTTGTTTTATGCGATGAAGCTTATGCTTATCTTTGAAACCTTCCATGGTAATTAGATTCTTGCAATGTATTTGAATCGCCATCATAATACAGGAATTAACGGCCTTTCCGTCCACAAGCACCATACAAGCGCCGCATTCTCCCTCGCCGCAACCCTCTTTAGTTCCTTTAAGATTTAAATCATTTCTTAAAAACTCAAGCAAAGTCAGAGTGGAGTCTATATCCCTTTCAATTTTTTCACCATTAATAAGACATTTAAGCGCGAACATTTTATTTAGCTTTTCCTTTATTCTTGTTTTTTAAATTTAACCACACAGCTTCGGGAAGAATGGGAACTTTTTTTATTCTGGCCCCGCAGGCGTTTTTAACGGCATTTCCAACAGCTCCGGCCATGCCGATTAAAGGAACTTCGCCCAGCCCCTTGGCTTTATAAGGCCCTCTGTCATAAAATTTTTCTACAAAAATTATATCGTATTCAGGCTTATCATTGGTATTGGCCATCATATAATCCGTAAAATTAGGATTCATCATCTTGCCGTTTTTATAGACAAGGTTCTCATAAAGCGCCCAGCTCATGCCTTGAAGCGAACCGCCCTCGGCTTGTCCCTCCGCAAGAACGGGATTTACTATTTTCCCCACATCATAAGCGCAAGTCATTTTTACGGGCTTAATCACGCCCGTTTCTTTATCTATTTGAACTTCAACGATATTGGCATTAAAAGAATAAACCGAATAAACATCGCCTTGTCCGTCTTTATCATCAAATGTGGTATTGGGCGCTATGTGCCAGCCCTGCTCGCCCATCTTCAATCTTTTTGCCCAGCATTCGGCCACCACTTCCTTAAAAGAAACCTTTTTTCCGCCCATTGAAAAGACGCCTTGAAAAGCCGTCATAACAACTGCTGATTTGGCTCCTTTTTTCAAAAGCATTTTTTTGGCCGTTGAAAAAATTCTATCTCTCAAAGGCTTTGAAGCTTCAATTATGGCATTGCCACTCATAAGCGTCGTGCGACTTGCCACCGTCGGGCCGGAATCGGACACTTTTGAAGTATCCACTTCTTGCACCCTTATGTTTTCATAAGGCGCGTTTAAACTTTCCGCCGCTATCTGGCTTAAAACGGTCAAAGCCCCTTGGCCCATTTCCGTATTGCCGACATTAATATTGATGGAAGCGTCTCTAAAAACATTTACATAAGCTCCCGCTCTATCCAAAAATTTTCCCTTGGCTCCAAGGCCAACGCCGTAATAAACCGTTGAAACGCCCAAGCCTTTTAATTTATCGCCCGAAGATTTTTTTGCTT
This sequence comes from Elusimicrobiota bacterium, assembly GCA_030639665.1. Taxonomy (GTDB): domain Bacteria; phylum Elusimicrobiota; class Elusimicrobia; order Elusimicrobiales; family UBA9959; genus JAKLQJ01. The sequence continues at coordinate 1,407 of DAOWCC010000051.1, forward strand.
TGATTTTTTTATCCCAATCGGAATTTTTTCTAACCGCCAAAAGAGCTTCTTTCAAACCGCAAGAGGCTTCTATTTTTTGGCCGGTTGAGGTTTTAGCTCCGGGGCTTAAAATATTTTTTAATCTGAAATCTATGGGGTCCATATTCGCTTTTTCGCTTAAATCGTCTATCAATGATTCTTGGGCAAAAACAATTTGCGGCTGGCCAAAGCCCCTATAAGCTCCGCTGGGAACTTTATTGGTGGCAACGGCATAAGCCTCGATAAGAACATTATCTATTTTATACGGCCCCGCCGCGTGCACGGCCCCCCGCCAAAGAACAATGGGAGAAAGCGTGGAATAAGCGCCGCCGTCAAGAACATATTTAATTACACAAGATGTGATTTTTCCGTTTTTATCGGCGCCATAAGAGACGCTTGACCAAGAAGGATGCCTCTTGCTCATGGATATAAAATCTTCTTTTCTGTCATAAAGCAATTTAACGGGACGGTTTGTTTTTACCGCGCAAATAGCGGCGTGAGAAGCCACGAGAGCGGGCACATCTTCTTTCCCGCCGAAACCGCCGCCGGTAACGGATTGAATGATTTTTACTTTATTATAGGAAATGCCCAAAACGGCGGCCACCGCGTCATGAACATAGAAAGGGCATTGCGTGGTGCTGTGGACAGTCATAAGCTTGCCGGGTTCCGGAACGGCTATGGCGCATTGAGTTTCAAGATAACCGTGAACCTGATAATTGGTTGAAAATTCATCTTTAACCGCGATAGCGGCTTTTTTCATCGCGGCTTTGGCATTACCCTTCTTTATTATGAATTTTGAAAACACATTATCCGAGCCATAAAGCTTAAGCGCATTTTTTTCAAGGGATTTTAAAGGGTCCGTCTGAAAAGGAAGCTCCTTATATTTTATTTCCACCGATTTCGCGACCATACGCGCGGCTCTTAAAGTTTCGGCCACAACCAAAGCAATCGTCTCGCCTTCAAATTTGGCTTCTTTTTCGGGGAGAAAAGGATAATCATCAAGGACTATCGGCCATTGCTTGGCGCCCTTTATATCTTTGTGCGTAATTAAAGTTACATAGCCCGGAATCTTTTTGGCCTTAGCGTCCGATATGCCCAATATTTTTATTCTTGGCTTTGGGCTTCTGACAGCGGCGGCATAAAGCATGCCGTCAAAAACATAATCGTCAGCGTAGAGGCTTTGACCTTCAACTTTAATCAAAGCGTCTTTTCTTTTTACCGATTTTCCCACATAAGATAAATTCATAAAAATTAAAACTCCAAACCTCAAAACACAAATTTCAAATAATATACAAACTACAAATTCCAAACCTTAAAACAACAAAAATTCATTTTGTTTTATTTATTATGGAAGAGAAAATTTTTTTCAGTTCCAAAGCCTCATTTAAAAGTTTTTTACCCGACACTTCAATATCTTTAGCGTTTGTTTCAATTATAAGCCGAAACCAATAAGCGCTTTCTTTCGCTTCTTTTCGAGATATTTTAATTCTCATCGAAAAATCTTTTTTTCCTAAAGATTCATTAGCCTCTATATAGTTAGCGCCAACAGAAGAAGACGAACGAATAACCTGTCTTTGATATTCAATATTACTAATCCCACGAGGCAAAGTCTTACAAAATAAAGCGGTATCTTTCGCAAATATAAATGTTCTTTCTTCCAAATCATAAAGCTTTGTTTTTTGATTATTGGAATTTATTTGTATTTTGGGATTTATCATTTGGAATTTAACTGTTTATGTAGTTCTTGATTTATTCTCATGTTTTTTGCATCTTTTTTATAATGCACCGCCATAATCTGGCTTAAAACCGAAATTGCTATCTCCCCGGGAGTTTCCCCTCCAAGATTAAGGCCTATGGGAGAAAAAACTCTTTCATCTTTTAATGGGTCCATTTTTTTCTTCTTAAGATCTTCAAATGTTTTGGCAACTTTTGATTTACTGCCTATCATGCCGATATAAGCCGCCTTGCTTTTCATCGCGGCCGCAAGACATTCTTTATCGGATGAATGGCCTCTCGTAATTATAACGATATATGTATTGCCATCGACTTTAAGTTTATCCAATGCTTTATAGGGCTGTTCAACCAAAACCTTTGAAGCATTGGAAAATCTTTCTTCATTCGCGTATTCTTCTCTGTCATCAACGATAATATAAGAGTAACCCGCCACATCAAAAGCCTCGGAAAGCTTTAAAGAAACATGGCCGGCTCCGAGTACGACTATTCTAAAAGTTTTTTTATATACTTCTATGAAAATTTCGGCTTTTCCCGAACAAATCATATCGGCATTTCCTTTTGCCGTTAAATCAAAATCGAATTTTCCGCTTTCGCCTTTTTTAAGACACTCAATGGCTTTTTTTATAACAAGAGCCTCTATGGCGCCGCCGCCTACGGTTCCCTGAATTTTTGCGTCGGGATAAACGAGCATTTTGGATGTTATGCCCCTGGGAGTGGAGCCCTTGGTTGAAATAATGGTGGCAAGAGCTACATCTTCACCGTTTTCTATGGATTTGCCCAAATCCCTAATGATATCGGCAGTTTCTCTCATGGCTATTATTTTACTTTATTTTAATATACAAACTACAGGTAGCGGTTTATTAAATATTCTTATAATCCTCAGGCGTATCAAAATCTTTAAGTATATTATCATCATCGACAAACAAATCCAATACTTTAACCGTAGGATGATGGGTAACCCAATGCAAACCTTTATCCTCCGGCCCTTCAAAACATAAATGCCAATAAATTTTGGGAATAATAATAGGATGACCGCGCTTGTATGGGGGATAGGGTTTAGGGGTTAGGGGATAGGAAACATTTTTAGGTCTTTTAACTTTTGGAATAATTATGCAATCACGATTCTTAAGCCAAAAATCAATAATATTTTTATAGGTTCGAGTTTCTATGGTTGGCTGGTCCACAAGCGCTATTAAAACAGCTTCGCTCTCAGGATTTATATTTTTAAGCCCTGCTCTAAGGGAAGATATTTGTCCCCCTTCAGGATTTTTATTTAATACCGATTTCTCGCCGGAAGGAGTCCAATTTGAAAGCACTTCTTTTTCATTGGCGCCCAGGACAATAATTCTATCCTTTATTTTGTTTTCGGAAAGTTTCTGGAAAATATTTTCAATAAACGATTTGCCTTTATATTTGAGAAGGGCCTTGGTCTTGCCCATTCTTTTGGAATCGCCGGCTGAAAGTATAATTGAAGATATTTTCATAAAACCTGTTCCACTTCGGGAGTGTTAATGATTATAAAGTTTTTTTGAAATCTTATTTGCTTTTTCGGCCAATTTCTCTTCATCAATATTTACAAGCTTGCCGTCTTTAACAACGATTTTTCCGTTTACTATCGTATATTTGGTTTTATGACCGGCGCCGCAATATAATAATGAAGCGAGCGGGTCCGATTGAGAACCCGCAAAATCTATGCCGCTTAAATCAAAAATCGCCATATCGGCGGCTTTTCCCACTTCAAGCGAGCCTATATCTTCTCTGCCCAAAATCTCAGCTCCGCCGCGGGTGGCCATATGGAAAACATCTCTCGCGGGCATGGAAGCCACGCCGCTCTTAATTCTGTGAACCAGCATAGCTTGCCGGAGTTCCGCCAGCATATCGGATGAATCATTGGATGCCGAACCGTCAACCGCAAGTCCTACGGGAACCTTTTTATCGAGGAACATTCTAATCGGAGCTATGCCGCTGCCAAGCCTTAAATTTGAACTCGGACAATGAGCCACGCCCGTCTTGGTTTTGGCCATTCTGCCGGCTTCCTCTTCATTTATGTAAACACAATGAGCAAACCATGCATTGCCGTTTTCAAGCCAGCCGACCGATTCCATATAATCCAATGGACGCATTTTATGAAGCTTAATACAAAAATCATCCTCGTCTTTGGTTTCAGCCAAATGAGTATGTATTCTCACGCCCCATTTTTTAGCCATTTGGGCCGTTATTTTAAGCAAATCGCTTGTGACGGAAAAAGGAGAGCAAGGCGCTAAAACCATTTGCGTCATTGAAAACTTGCTTTTATCGTGATACTTGTTTACCAGCCGCTCGCAATCGGCCATTATTTTATCTTCTTTTTGAACGACACAATCGGGCGGAAGGCCTCCGTCGGATTTTCCTCTCGACATGGAACCTCTTGTCGGATGAAATCGCATGCCTATTTCCTTGGCGGCTTCTATTTCAGTGTCTATAAAATTTTCGCTGTTATTTTCCGGAAATAAATAAAGATGATCGCTGCTGGTTGTACAGCCCGTCAATAATAATTCTCCAAGCCCCACTTGAGCGCTTGTATAAATACCGTTGGAATCCACTTTTTTCCAAATATCATAGAGATAAACAAGCCAATCAAAAAGCTTGGCATTTTGCGCTTTTGGAAGATTTCTGGTCAAGGTTTGATAAAGGTGATGGTGCGTATTTACAAATCCCGGCAAAACCACGCAATGGGAAGCGTCTATTTCATAATCGGCTTTTATATCAAGATTCTTGCCGATTTTTTTTATTTCCGGCCCTTCCACATAAATATCGCCGTTTTCCAGTTCGGTAAATTTATCATCCATTAAACAAAGTCTTAATGAATTTTTTATCAAAATTGATTTTTTCATAAATCTGCCTTGGTTTAAAGTATAGAGTTCAGAAGTTTTCCGCCATTAAGACTCGGCGGGAAAAAATTTAAGGAGTTTCCAATATATCCCTCGCTTCTTTCACTTTTATTTATAAACTGAACGAATCAAGAAGCTCATCCGATATACCAAAAACTTCAAAAAAAAGTTCATCTCCCGAAACGGAAATGGTCAGATAATGATATCTCTTAAGAAAAATCTGACTGCTTTCATTCATTACAGCCATGTCATATAACGGCGCTCCGCCGCCGGCTACAACTACATAAAATATTCCGTCTTTATAGGAGCGCTCATATGAATGATCATGCCCTGAAAACACAATATCCACTCCGTATTTTTTAAAAAGAGGAATAAGTTTTCTTGCAAGAAGGGTTTTTTTCTCCACGCCGTGTTTTCCGCTACTGAATAATGGCTGATGCAATATAACCGCCATAAATTTAACGCCATTTGACGAAGACGCTTTTTTCAAATCACTTTCAAACCACTCATATTGCGGCGATCCTTCCAAAAACGAATCCTCACTGTCAAGAATCGTAAAATGAATTCCGTGCCGATTTACAGAATAATAAGGAATTCCGTCTTCAATATTGAAAACCTTAAAATAATCCGGCGCGTGCTTTTCATGATTTCCGTGAACGGGAAAAAATTCGCTGTTTTCTCTAAGTTGTGATGTTATTTGATTGAATATATCCCATGATTTCTTATGATGACCGCTAATCACCATATCTCCGGTATGAAATACAGTTTCAGGCTGTCTACCGCTAATAACTTTCACAACTTTTCTATGAATACCATGATTTGTTCTGGTATCACCGTAAACAACAATACACCTTGAACATTCTCCGCCCGCAAATTGACCTTGCGGCGCTTGCATATAAAAACTTGCCGCGCTTGTGGGAAAAATGCTCACAAAACAAAAAGCTAATACAAAAATACTGTTTAATATTTTCATTACTCTCTCCTCGCAACAGCCTATTATGGAACCTGTTTATATAAAGAATATTACCATATTCTTTTGTGTCGCCGCCACGCCGATATCTATAGAACTTATCATCTATTTTTTCACTTTAAATGAATCAATGCGTTTATCCGCGTCATCAAAAACTTCAAAAAAAAGTCTATTTTTTAAAACCGAGAGAGTCAAATAGTGATGACTTTTATGATAAATCTGACTGCTTTCATGCTCTTTTGCCATATCGTATAAAGGAGCTCCGCCCCCGCCCGTAACAATATAAAATATCCCGTTTTTATATAGGCGTTCATAAGAATGGTCATGCCCTGAAAACACAATATCCACTCCGTATTTTTCAAATAGAGGAGCAAGCTCGCGAGAGACAACCGGAGAATCATAGGCGCCGTGTTTTCCACTGCTGTATAAAGGCCTGTGAAGCAAAACCACCATAAACTTTGTTTTGTCCGATAAAGAGGCTTGTTTTAAATCGCGCTTAATCCACTTATACTGCCATGACCCCTGCCAAAAAGGAACTTCGCTGTCAATGACGGTAAAATGAATATTATGGCGGTCAAGCGAATAAAATGTAATCCAATTGGCAAAATTAAAAACCTTAAAATAATTCGGCGCCACCCATTCATGATTTCCGTGAACGGGAAAAAACTCGCTGTTTTTTCTAAGCCCCGCCACTATTTTTTCAAAAATATCCCATTCTTCTTTTTTCGCGCCATTATCAACCATATCACCGGTGTGAAATACCGTTTCGGGTTTTCTATCGGAAATAAGTTTCACTATTTTTTTATGAGGTTCATGATTTGTTCTGGTATCTCCGTATATGACAATACATTTTGAACATTTATCGGTTGAAGCGGCTTCTTTGGAAAGTTTATATATTTGAGACGGAACAATAGGACCGGGATAAACGGATTTTTTAACCTTCTTTTCAGCGGAAACCGCTATTTGAACTTGAAAAACATTCACAAAACAAAAAACGAACAATAATAGGCAAGCCAATTTTTTCATATTTTATCCTTATCGCTCCTTAAAGTATGGAATTCAAACTGATGATTATATATATTATAATAAAACGAAGCTCGCCTAGCCTAAAGGTTGGGGTTTTCTGCGAAGAAGGATAAACTATTAAGCCTAGGAACTTTCGGGAGATTCATTATGACAAAAACAAATCTATTCTTATCCGCCGCGCAATTAAAAAATGAACTGGACGCCTGCCTATACTGTGAGGAAAAACCCTGTCAAACGGCATGTCCCGCCGATTGCAGTCCGGCTGATTTTATTATGGCGGCCAAAATGATGCAAAAATCGGATATTGAAAAATCAGCGAATTTAATAATGTCATCAAATCCCCTAGGCGGCATTTGCGGAGCCGTTTGCCCCGACTGGTTCTGCATGAAAGCCTGTTCAAAAAAACTTTTTGACGGCCCCATAAATATCCCCATGGTTCAAGCCGCCATAGTGCAAAAAGCCAAAGAGCTTAATGTCATGCCAAAATTTAAAAAACCAAAATTAAACGGCAAACGAGTAGGCATTGTGGGAGCGGGACCCGCGGGCTTAACGGCGGCTGTGGTATTGGCGCGCTTGGGATATAAAATAGATATTCATGAAAAAGAAAAAAAAGCAGGCGGCATGTGCGGCCTTATTCCCGATGAAAGATTGCCTAAAAAAGTGGTGAAAACCGAAGTCGATTTTCTTAAAACACTCGGCGTCATAAATATAAACTACGGCAAAGAAATAAAAAACCCTGAAAATTTAATAAAAAAGTATGATTCAGTCATACTGACATCAGGTCTTAAAAATCAAATCAAATTAAATATTCCAAATGAAGATTTGGGCATTGAAGGGCTTAAATACCTTTCCAATCAAAAAAAATACAATCTTAAAGGTAAAAATATCGCCGTTATCGGAGGCGGAGCCGTAGCCGCCGATTGCGCCATAACGGCCATAAGCCGGGGAGCGGCAAAAGTTGAAATATGCACAAGAAAAAATATCGGCGCGATACAATTGCCGGAAAAAGAATTAAATAACTTGCTTAAAGCCGGCATAGATATAAACGGCAGAACCCGAATAACCGAAATAATGGCGGCTAAAGGAAAAATTAAAGGCATAAAAACAATCAAAATAGACATTAAGAAAAAAGATATCAAAGGAACAGAGCAGGGGCGCACTGATGTGGATTTTGTCGTACTGGCGATAAAAAACCTGCCAACCTTCAAAGAAAAGAATATTAAAGGAATGTTTTACGCTGGAGACGGCAAGAACGGCCCAAGCACTGTTGTTGAATCCGTGGCGTCGGGAAAAAACGCGGCAAGTTTGGCTGACGCTTATATCCGCGGGAGAAAAAAACCTGTCATAAAAGATAATTTAAAAAGCGAATTAATACTGGAAGGCAGAAATATGCTTCCCGTTCCCATTGAAACGGATTTCTTCGGCAGAAAAATAAAGTCTCCATTTATAATATCGGCAAGCCCTCATTCGGACGGCTACCGGCAAGCGAAAGAAGCTTATAAAGCGGGCTGGGCGGGAGTGGTTATGAAAACGGCTTTTGATAACCTGCCCATACATATTCCATCCGAATATATGTTTACTTTCGATAAATCCACCTATGCCAATAGCGACAATGTTTCAGGCCATAGCTTAAACAGAGTCTGCAAAGAAATAAAAAAACTGATTAAAGAATATCCCGATAGGCTTACAATGGGTTCCACCGGCGGCCCCGTTACGGGCAATGATGAAGCCGATAAAAAGGTATGGCAGTCAAATACGATAAAACTTGAAAAAGCCGGAGCCATGGGCATTGAATACAGTTTATCCTGCCCTCAAGGCGGAGACGGAACAAAAGGAGATATCGTATCTCAAGACGCTGAGCTTTCCGCGAAAATAATAGATTGGGTAATGGAAATTTCAAATCCCAATGTGCCTAAACTATTCAAACTTACCGGAGCGGTAACATCCATCTATATTATCGTTGACGCCATAAAAAAAGTCTATGAAAAATATCCTGATAAAAAAGCCGGCATAACGCTGGCCAATTCCTTTCCATCTTTGGCCTTTGGCGAATATAAAAAAAACAAATGGGAAGAAGGGATAATAGCGGGAATGAGCGGAGCGGGAGTAGCGCCAATAAGCAATTTAACTTTGGCCAAAGTCGCGAGACTGGGCGTTCCTATTTCAGGAAATGGCGGTCCTATGGATTATAAAGCGGCGGCCAATTTTCTTGCTTTAGGCGCCAAGACTGTGCAATTCTGCACGATAGCTATGAAATACGGTTATGGCATAATAGATGAACTCAATTGGGGCTTAAGCTATCTTATGAAAGAAAGAGGTTTCTCCTCGGTTAAGAAACTTATAGGCGCGGCCCTGCCAAATCCGATAACGGATTTTATGGATTTAACCGCTATAAAAAAAATACCGGAACTTAATGAAGATTTATGCCTGCATTGCGGAAATTGCGAGCGTTGCGGTTATCTGGCCATAAAATTAAATAAGGATAAACTTCCCGAGATAGACGCTTCAAAATGCATAGGCTGTTCTTTATGCTCCAAGAAATGTTTTACCGGCGCTCTATCCATGCGCGAAAGAACAAAAAAAGAATTGGCTGTAACACCTGAATAAAAAAACAAAAACGGAAATATGTAAATACGGTGATACGGAAACAGGGAACAAAAAAAAATCGCAACGATGAAAGAAAATAAATTAAGAAATTTCCTTATTCATATATCAGCTTATCATCTTATTTTCGTATTTACGCTTTTTTCCATATTCTGTTATTAGGAGATTTCTATGAAAAAAACCATACTGATTAATAACGCGATAATCGCTACCGGCGGAGAAAAAAATAAAATTCTTTATGACCATTCAATATTGATATCAGACGATAAAATAAAGAAAATAGCGCCAAAAAACAAATTCAAAGGCAAATACACAAAAACCATAAACGCGAAAGGCCGCATAGCCATGCCGGGTTTTATAAACACGCATATGCATTTTTACAGCACATTCGCGCGCGGTCTTACAAAAGCCAAACCTTCAAAAGATTTTGTAAATATCCTGAATAATCTTTGGTGGCGGCTTGATAAAAAACTCACGAATGAAGATTCCTATTATAGCGCCATTATCCCTTTAATAGGCGCCATAAGAAGCGGAACAACCACTTTAATAGACCATCACGCGAGCCCTTTAAATATTAAGGGTTCTCTATTCTCAATTGAAAAGGCCGTAAGAGAAACAGGCTTGAGAGCTTCTTTATGTTATGAGCTTTCAGACCGCGACGGTAAAAAAACAATACAAGAGGGTTTGGAAGAAAATACTGAATTCATAAAATACACGAAAAAGAAAAAAGATAATTTCCTTCACGCTCTATTCGGACTTCACGCTTCATTTACAATAAGCAATGAAACTCTTGAAGAAGCGGCATATCGCGGACACAAACTGAATACCGGATTTCATATTCACGCCGCGGAATCTCAAGCCGACCAAATTTACTGTGAGATGCGCCATAAAATGCGGGTAATGGAAAGACTGGAAAAATTCGGCATCCTCGGGAAAAAATCCATTGCCGCTCATTGCGTGCATGTAACCGATAAAGAAATTGAAATATTAAGACGCACCGGCACAGCCGTAATTCACAATCCTCAATCAAACGCAAATAATTCGGTCGGAGTGGCGGATATCATAAAACTGATGAATAAAAAAGTTCTTGTCGGACTTGGCACCGACGCCATGACGGTAAATATGCTTGAAGAACTGAGAACCGCGATATGGCTGCAGCATTTAAAAAACGACCCCGCAACAGGTTTCGTCGAACCCATAAACGCGCTTATGATAAACAATTCGCGCATAGCCAAAAGATATTTTAAAAATATAGGCTCTCTTAAGGAAGCAAATTTCGCGGACATGGTTTTAATCGATTATATTCCCCCCACGCCTTTGGATGCCGGTAATTTCTACGGACATCTGGCCTTTGGCATATCTCAAAGCGCGGTGGATACCACCATTGTAAACGGCAGAATATTGATGGAAAATAAGAAATTGAAATTAAATATAGACGAAGAGAAAATATCCCGAAAATCATCGGAACTTGCCGCCGCGCTCTGGAAAAGATTTTAAAAAACACTTGCGTGTTTTCTACCTTCAGCGGATAGATTTCGCCGCCCGATAAGCATAGCTTCGTTTACTGTAAATCTTGTCTAAAAAGTTGTTTAGAAAAAACAAAGTATCTGACAGGATGAACTGGATAAATCAGGATAAACGCAAAGACCTCAAAATAAATTAGCCCCGCTTTTAGCGGGGAACTCTTTTTAACGCAGAGGGCGCTGAGATTTTACACAGAGAGTCCGCAAAGTTTTTTTATTCTCTTATTCTTTCTCTGCGTTCTCCGCTGTTTTATGTTCTCCATGTCCTCTGCGTTTTTATATTCTCTGTGTACTCTGCGTTTTGCTGTTTCCGTTATTCGTATTATGCAGTTTTTTATATCCGTTAAAT
>DAOWCC010000222.1 GCA_030639665.1 Elusimicrobiota bacterium
AAAGATGTCCGTAGTGAGAAATACTGGTTTGAACATTAACCAAGCGATTATTATAATCCGCGGATTCAAAATTTCATTCCCTATTCCGCCTTTTACTATTCACTAAATCTTTGTTTTTGTCTATAATAAAACCATGACCCTACCACCTCCTTATCGCCTAAAAGGCGATTTACCCTTACCACCTGTTTATGGCGCTATAAGCGCCATCCATGAAAATCTGCTTCGCAAACAGGTGGTAGGGTTACAAAAATACAGAAGTCCCGCTATGCGTGACAAGGAGGTGGTAGGGTGAGAGTTCTTATCCAAAGAGTCCGCAAGGCAAGTGTAACCGTAGACAATAAAGTAAACGGCGCCATTACCGCCGGTTATGTAATCTTCTTGGGCGTTGGAGAAGGCGATACCCAAAAGGACGCCGATTATCTATCTGAGAAAACCGCCAATTTAAGAATCTTTTCAAACACTGAAGGAAAGTTCGACCATTCCTTATTGGATATAAAGGGAGAAGCTTTGGTTATCAGCCAATTTACCCTTTATGGAAATACCAAAAAAGGCAGAAGACCGGATTTTACCAAAGCGGCAAAACCGGATATAGCCGATAAACTCTATCAATATTTTAATGAGTCTTTGAGAAAAAAAGGACTAACCGTAAAAACCGGAATATTCGCCGCTGAAATGACAGTTGAAATAATAAATGACGGACCGGTAACAATAATGATAGATAGTACTGAGCAGTAAAAATAAAAAACAACATATGTACAGAATGCAAAATAAAAAATCCATAATAGAGAAAAGCTGTTTAGCTGTTAGCTACCAGGCTGCCGCGCTGTCTCGCTGTCGAGCTATTCTATGAAACCTTTGCTTGAAGTCAAAAATCTTTCAATTAATGTAAATTCCGACGAGAAAAAAATCAAGATACTCCAGGATATAAGCTATAAGCTCTATCCTTCTCAAACACTGGCCATAGTGGGGGAATCGGGTTCGGGAAAAACTTTAAGCGCCTTGGCTTTGGTTAAATTACTGCCGAATGCCGTTTCAATTGAAGCGGGGGATATACTTTATAATGAAAAAAATCTGAGAAAATTAAGCGAAAAAGAATTAAGACACATAAGAGGCGCGAAAATATCCATGGTCTTTCAAGAACCCATGACATCTTTAAATCCCGTCTTAACCATTGGCAAACAAATTTCAGAAACAATAATGGCGCATAAGAAAATTTCAAAAAAAGAAGCTTTGCGCCAAAGCGCGGAGCTTCTTGAAAAAGTTGGAATTTCAAATCCGAAAGAACGACTCAAAGATTATCCTCATAATTTTTCGGGCGGCATGAGGCAAAGAGTAATGATAGCCATCGCCCTTTCCTGCTATCCCGACATTGTAATAGCGGATGAACCGACTACGGCTTTGGATGTTACCATACAAGCGCAAATACTCAAGCTTATGGCTAAACTGCGCGATGAAAGAAAAATGTCAATGATATTGATAACCCATAATTTGGGCATAGTCGCGCAATATGCCCATTTCGCTTTAGTCTTTTACGCGGGCAGAATAATGGAAAGAGCCCCTGTTAAACAATTATTGAAAAATCCCGCTCATCCTTATACCAAAGCCTTGCTTGATTCACTTCCTAAAATAAAACAAGGCCGGAACATATTAAAAACAATAGACGGCAATCCGCCAAATTTTGAAGATAAAATTGAAGGCTGCCCGTTTCATCCGAGATGCGGAGAGGTTATGGAAAAGTGCAAAACCTCCCTGCCGCCCGAATTTAAAATAAATGATGAACATACATCAAGATGCTGGAAGTCAGAAACAAGAGAGGAGAGATCAGAAAGCAGAGAACAGTAACAGCAATAACAAAACGATAACACCCCAGACTCTCAGACCCCAAGACCCGTTGACTCTAAGACTCTGAAATAAATTATGAAAAAGATTTTGGAAATTAAAAATGTGTCAAAAAAATTCGCTCTGAGAAAAGATAATTTTTTCTCCAGACAAAATTATTTTACCGCCGTTGATAATGTGTCGCTGTCGCTTGAAGAAAACCAAACCCTCGGCATAGTGGGAGAATCGGGTTCGGGAAAAACCACTTTGGCCAAACTTATTCTTGATATTGAAAAACCCGATTCGGGAGAAATCCTTATTGCCGGTAAGAATATCTCTCTCGCCAAAGGAAAAGAACTTAAAGAGCTTAGGCGCCAAACACAGGTAATCTTTCAAGACCCTTATTCAAGCTTAAATCCCAGAATGAATGTGGAAAATATTATATTGGAACCTCTTCAAATCAATAATATCGCCGCCCCGGAACAAAACAAAATTCTTCATTCCCTGCTTAATTCAGTCGGTTTGCCTCAGAATTGTTTAAAAAAATATCCTCATGAATTTTCAGGCGGACAAAGACAAAGAATAGCCATTGCCAGAGCTCTTGCCTTAAAACCAAAAGTAATAATAGCCGATGAGCCAATATCAAGCCTTGATATTTCCATACAGGCGCAAATTTTAAATCTTCTAAAAGAAATCAAAGATGAATTACGCGTCAGTTATATATTTATATCTCATGATTTGTCGGCTGTCTGCCATATTTCAGATAAAATAGCCGTAATGAATAAAGCTTCCGTGGTGGAACTTGCCGGCGCCGAAGAGCTTTTCAAAAATCCCTTGCATCCCTATACTCAATTACTGCTCAATTCCGTGCCTGACGCCGACCCTGAAAATAAAAATGAAGAGATTAAAATTATTCAAAACGATTCAAACGCGTCGCCGACTTGCGCTTTTGCCGAGCGCTGTCCCTTATACGATGAAGCCCTGTGCGTGAATGAAAACACTTTAATGGAAGTCGAAAAAAATCATTTTGTTAAATGCATTCTTTCCTCGAGAGAGAAAGCATTATCATGAACATGGAGGCCGCAATGAAAATCAACAAAAAAAGAATGATAAAAGATTTTATGG
>DAOWCC010000025.1 GCA_030639665.1 Elusimicrobiota bacterium
AGATTTGCTTGGTAAAAGCGTTGAGGAACAGAAAATAGCGGATGTTCCCATAGGGATTTTATTATCAGGGGGTATTGATTCCTCGGCTTTAACACATTTTTTAAGTTTAAAATCCAATTCCAGGATAAAGACTTTTTCAATTGCTTATAGTGAGAAAGAATTTAATGAAACGGAGAAAGCCAGGGTTATATCCAAAAAATATAATACGGAACATTTTGAAACTATTTTAAAACCTGATATAAAAAATTTGCTTGAGAAGATTGTTGGCTCTTTTGATGAGCCGTTTGCTGATTCTTCAGCTATTCCAAATTATCTTATAAGCAAGTATGCCCGAGAAAAAGTAAAAGTGGCTTTAACCGGAATAGGAGGTGATGAACTTTTTGCCGGATATCCAAGACATATGGGATCCAGAGTTTTGTCGAATTATCTTAAAGTCCCGGGTAGTTTAAGAAAAATTATAGGTAATTTAAGCGGCGGTTTTTCTGAAAGCACATCTTCTTTTAATACTCCACAAAGACTGAAAAGGTTTTTTAAAGGCGGACAATATGATTTTTCAAAGGCCTATGACCATTGGATTTCATATTTAACGGAAGATGAAAGGCGTAAGCTTTGTTTTGGAAATTTAAAAGCCATGCCCGGTTTTGCAAATAAGTTTTGCGTGGAAGTAAAAAGTGAAGCGGATATTTTCAAACATGAAATGTCTAATTATTTGCCGGAGGATTTGCTTTATTTATCGGATAGAATGTCTATGGCAAATTCTCTTGAAATGAGGGTTCCTTTTTTGGATATAAGATTGGTTGAATTTATGAGTAAGATTCCGCTTAAACTTAAGACCAAAGGTTTTACTCTTAAATATCTTCTTAAAAAAAGCATGAAAAATTTATTGCCTTATGAGATTCTTAATCAAAAGAAAATGGGTTTTCAAGTACCTTTAGCTAAGTGGATAAATTTTGATTTAAAAGAAATGGTTGAGGAATACCTTTCGCCGCAGAGAATTAAAAGGGATGGTTTTTTTAATCCCGATTTTGTGGATTCTTTGCGGAATATTCATAGGAGCGGGAAAAGAAATATGTACGATCAGATTTACTCAATTTTAATTTTTAATATGTGGTTTGAAAAAATGAGGAATGACAGGTGAAAATATTAATTATTAATCTTGGGGGTATGGGTGATATTATAATGATGTCTCCCGTCTTGCGCGCGATTCGATTAAAGTATCAGGATTGCGAAATATCGTTATTATGTCTTAAAAGGGGTTTTGAAGTTGCTAAGGTCTTTAAAGAAATTAATAAATTTTATTTATTTAATAATGCTGATATTAAGTTTTTTGATTTGCTTGAGATATCCGGAACGCTTAAAGATTTAAGAAATCAAAAATTTAATTATTTGATAAATCTAAGGGATACAAGCAGTTTTGGCGGCAATCTTAAGATGAGTTTTATAGTTAAGGCTATCGGGGCAAGGGTTTCGATAGGAAGGAGCCTTGAAGGCAAGGGTAGGTTTTATAATAAGTTTTATGAAGAGAAAAAGATAAGTGATAAAAATGAGGTGGAAATCACATTGGACTTGCTTAAGTCACTAAATATAGAAAATACGCCAAAATATATATCTTATCCGGTAAGTGAAAAGGATGAAAAAAAGGTTTCCGATTTGTTTATTAAGGGAGATGAATCCAAACTTAAAATAGCTTTGAATCCGGGAGCATTTAGGCCTTCAAGAATGTGGCCTATAGAGCTTTGGCGTGCATTGGTAAAACTAGTAGATGAGAGATATCCAAAATCAAAAATATTTATTACCGGTTCTGCCGGTGAGCTATATTTGGCTAATTCAATAAAAGTGTTAGATAATGTTTCCGTTACAAATGGAAAGTTAAATATAGGGGAGCTTGCCGCTTTATATAAAAGAATGGATATTGTAATTAGTAATGATTCCGGGCCTATGCATTTGGCGGCTGCGGTTGGAACAAAAACAGTATGTATTTTTGGTCCGGGAGATTATAATAGATTTGCCCCATCGGTTGATAAAAGCAAATACCGGATAGTTAGAAAAGAAATAAAGGAATGTAAGGTGCCGTGTTATAAATTCAGATGCGCTAATCCCATTTGCCTTAATTCCATAAGCGCCCAAGATGTGATGGGAAAAATAAAGGAGTTAATTGTTGATGAATAATAGCGCGATGGAAACTTTGAAGACTTGTCCTCTTTGTTCGGGCAATAAGATTGGAAACCTTTGGAATATTGAGAAAAGGGGAACCGAAATTTATGTAGAGAAATGCGCTGTCTGCGGTCTTATTTTTCAAAATCCACGGCCTTTAGATCCAAATCAATTTTACGAAGAAGACTATTATAGTGGGAAGGCGTCATATTCTTATTCCAGGAACAGTGATGAGGATTTGCCAATGTGGGATGCGAGATTAAGCAATATGGAGGTGGCGATTAAAAAAAGGAGTAATAATAGAATTCTTGATATTGGTTGCGCCACGGGGGATTTGCTTTTGGCCGCTTCAAAAAGAGGATGGGAGTGTTGGGGTGTTGATGTTTCTTCTCATGCGGTTAAAGAAGCTTCGAGAAAAGTTAAAAATGCAAAAATCCTAACGGGAGAAATTTTTGATTGTGATTTACCCGAAAATTATTTTGATGTTATTACTCTTTTTGAGGTTTTGGAGCATATAGCCAATCCTATTGCCCTGCTTCAAAAAATTAATAGCTTGCTTGCTCCAGGCGGTATTATTGTAATTCAAACATCAAATGTAAATTCATTTAAAGGAAAGATTCAAGGAAAAAATTTTTATTATTTTGAACCCGGTCATCTTATTTATTATTCGGTGAATACCTTGCGGTTTCTTTTGAAAAAAACCGGATTTAAGGAAAAGGAAATGTGGATAGGTTCTGAATTAGATTTGAAAACCGAGCTAAAGGTTTTTTCTATGTATTATTCACGTATTTATATTTTTTTAAAGAAAATTTTTAACAAGGTAATATTTGGAGATTTTACAGCAGGTACGGTGATGGTGGTTTATGGTCGTAAGAATTTATAAGAGGAATTGGTATTAATGAATAATTGTCCTATTTGCGATTCAAAGGAGATAAAAAATAATAGCGCGGGGTTAAAGTTGTGTAATGGTTGCGGAGTTTATTTTTTTGGAAGACAGGATTTTGCTGAGCCATTATATAATGGTAAAGAAACAGATGTTTATAATAAATCAAAAATAAAATTATTCAATTATGGACTTAAAGTTTTGAATTCCTGTTTTCCACAAAAAGGGAGGCTACTTGATATCGGGGCGGCTTACGGGGATTTTATAAAATTAGCCAAAAAAGCGGGTTGGCAGGTTGAGGGCGTGGAATTGTCAGATAAAATGGTTCAAGATGATAGGCAGAAAGGTTTGACGATGTATAATAAGCCTATTGAGGATTTGGATTTAAAATCCAATTCATATGAAGCTATTACAGCTTATGAAGTTTTTTCTCAGATGAAGACTACGAGAAAAGCTGTTCTTGAGATTTATAAAATATTAAAACCTCAAGGGGTTTTGATTATAAGAGAGTTTAATTCCACATTTCATATAAAATTACTTGGTTTGTTAAATATGAAACTGTTTTCTTTTTTAAATCTTCAGCCGGGCATTACTCACAATTTTAATTTTAATAAGCGGTCATTAGAGGCGCTTTTAAAAAAGGCCGGGTTCAAGGATATTAAAATTGTAAATTCCAGGTCCACAATGGGTGACCCTTATGGAACAGGTGGCAAATTGGGTTCTGTTTTTGTATCGGTTTTTAAAACAATGTATTATATTCTTTCGCAAGGAATATATTATTTATCGTTTGGTGGTTTATGTGTAGGTTCAAGTCTTGTGGTTGTCGCAAGAAAATAAAATATGAAAATAGCTATTCATCAGATTCAATATATGCCGGGGCCGAGATTTTTCAATAAAATGAAAAAGGCGGATTTGTTTATTTTGCTTGATGATGTGCAATATGAGAAAAGAGAGTTTCAAAATCGAAATAAAATAAGAACAAAGGAAGGCTCGCAGTATTTAACGATTCCGGTAATAGTTAAAGGGCTTGCTGATCAATTGATTAAGGATGTAAAGATAAATCAAACTTACAATTGGCGGGCGGAGCATTTAAAAGCCATAAAATCAAATTACGGGAAAGCCGCTTATTTCAAAAGATATATTACAGACCTTGAGGATTTTTATTCGCTTGATTATTCCAAGCTCTCAAAGCCGGCGCTTTGGAGTATAGAATTTCTAAAATTAATTTTTGATATAAAAACTCCCATGGTTTTATCATCCCAATTTTCCGTTAAATCTTCCTCAACTCAAAGATTAATTGATTTATGCAAGGAAGCCGGAGGAATTGAATATATATCGGGCGCGGGCGGCAAGGATTATCTGGATGAGGATTTGTTTGTTAAAAACGGTATAAAACTTAATTATCAGAGTTTTAAGTATCCTTTTTATAAGCAGGTTTATGAGGGTTTTGAAAATAATTTATCCGCTTTGGATATTGTTTTAAATTGCGGGCCTGATTCTCATGAGCATATTTAAATTTTTATATTATATGTAGTATCAAAAATAAGGAGTTATTATGACCCTACCACCTGCTTACACACCAAAAGGTGTGTTTAGTGATATAAGAGTGGTAAAATGAAAGTGTTTGAAAGGTGTAAAAATAAAGAAGAGAATACAATATTTTTAAAAAGCGGCTGATTTAAATCAGCCGCTTTTTTTATTTCATTAAAACTTAAGTTTAGTTCTCTATTGAGGGTATGATATTGCTATCTATTTCAATATCATTTAAAGAATTTTGCTTGATATTAAACAATTGTGAAGCAATGGAATTGAAAGAGGTGTCTGTCGGCGTAACATTATGATTTGTTTGTAATGACGGAGGCGCTGGGAAAATAAATGGTTGATTGGCCACCGTATTTTCAAATTGTTCCGCCGGCGTGAAAGGCCAGCCCCAGCCGCTTTCAAGTTCATCGGGAGTGGGATTTAAGCCGACCGATTCATAAGCGGCTTCACTTATGCCCACGCAATCGTAAGAGTCAGGCCCTTTTGGAGACATGTGGCTAAAATTATAATCACCGCCAACTTTCGATAAAACCATCGCTACTATTTGTTCTCTTTGTTTTTTAGTGGGCCTTTGCTTTGTCGTTCTATTGCCATAATAGGGATAGCTAAAATTACGGGTAAATCTTCTCAAGGTTGCTTTTCTTATGCCGCCATATTTAAAATAATTTGGAACAGAATCTACGATTTGAAAGACCGTGCGGCCATTTTTTTCTTCAAATCCTGTAAATATCGCGGTATGTCCCAGAGCAAGTTCATTTATCCAACCAAGAGGCCAGCCGGTTTGGCCTCCGGTATAGATAATGTCGCCTTTTTCTATGGCGGAGACATTGGTTTGAATGCCGACGGCGAAAATAAAACCAACAATGAGACCTAAAGTTATTAATACTTTGTTTTTAAATTTTTTATTGTTCATTATTGTTTAACTCCGTTGGCATAATCAATCATTTCCCAAGCGGTGGCCCTTAAGATAGGGGCTTCAGTGGCGGAATTAGCTATATCTTTAAGTATTTTAATAGCTTTGGCTGTTTTTGTTTTGCCTATGCTTATCACAATGTTTACTTTCAATACTTCATTTGATTTATTATAAAGTTCGGTTAATCTCTTTATTATTATGGGATTTCCTATTTCACCTAATGCCCAGATTGAATCTATAACCGCGAGTTTCTTTTTAAGGTTTTCTTCATAATGGCCTTTAGTCAGCTGCATGGTATATGCTTGCCTTGTATAGTTATCAATATTGTTAAAAAGGGCGTCTATAGCGGCTTCACTATTGTTTTGTCCGGCTGATTTGGAGGCGCATAATCTGATCGCGTCATTTCCGGAATTAATATGCTCAGCCATTTTTCCCGATATATCGGAATCTTCCGATGAACTGAGCGCGTCTATAAGAGCGCATCTGTAATTTGATGATTTGTTTGCATTAAAAGATTCGGTGAGCGTTTTATTGGCTGCTTCGGTATCAGTTGAAACAAGCTCTTTCAAAGCCTTTCTTGTTTCAATTTGATTTTCATTATTTTCGGAATATTCAAGTTTGGTTAAAAGAGAGTCAATATTATTTGCCGCATGGATGGTTTTAGGAAAAAGTGAAAAAACCGCTATAAGAGCTATTGCCGCTTTAAAAGTTTTTTTCATTGAAGTCTCCATATTTCCGGTGGATTCATATTTATAGTTTATCACAAAGGCGGAAAACGGTAAGGCGCAAAAGGGCAGTTTCCAAAAGTCATACAGACTATTAAAAACATAGGACCTATGGGACTTGCAGATAGGCCCTTTTCCGATTAAAGTGGAATTATTTTTTTGATAATGTAATAAGCGGAATTTCAGTAGGAGCCAGGAATCTCATTTTAGGACCCCATGAGCCCGCGCCTGAAGTTACATATAGGCGGGAATTGTTGATTTGATAAAGTCCGTAGAAGTATTTATAAATCATTTTCGCGAATATGTGGCCCGGAAAAATTTGTCCTCTATGAATATGTCCGGCAAGGGCGAAAAAATCCATATTTTCGGCCATCACATCAAAGAAAAGAGGTTGATGCGTGATTATGATTGAAAATTTATTTTTATCGCGCTTGGAGATAATTTTTTTGATATCGTTTTCAGTCATTTTTGTAGCTTTTATGTCATTTAAGCCTATAATTTGAAAATCATCAAATTGAAAAATTTCATTTTCGAGTAATCGCGCGCCGATTTTTTTATGGCATTCAACGGATTTTTCATAGCCTTGATAATATTCATGATTGCCCAATACGGCAAAAATTCCAAATTTCGGGTTTAAGCTTTTTACGGCTTTAATAATTCTTCCATTGCAAGTCATCGGCGGGTCTATAAAATCACCGGTCATTAAAACCAAGTCGGGTTTGGCGGCGTTTATTTTTTTGATTATAGCCTCAAATTGTCTGATATTATAGGGAAAATCCATATGCGTGTCCGCTATCTGAATTATTTTAAGGTTATCGATATTTTGCGGAAATTCAGGCATAGTTACGGTTATTTTTTTTATATTTGGAACCAGAAAGGCGCTATAAATTGAAAAAATAATTATTAAAATTGCCGCCGATATGGCGGCTATCCGCAAATTGGATAAATATTTTGAAGAGGTGAATTTTTTAGCTGCGAAAATTATAATATCATGCGAGGCGATTGAAAAGGCGATAATAATTATCATGCCCATCCAGAGCGCGCCAAAAAAACATATATATTCATAAATAATATTTTCACAATGTCTTCTTAAGAACATGGTGAAAGGCGATAGAAATGCCAGAGATAAGAGCGCGAGTCTCAGGATTCTTCCGGTTTGCAGTGTTAAGCTGAAATTTTTGATAAGCCAGCCGGCAAAATATACATGAAGCAGTATATATGAAAAAACCATGGTTAAAAAGATAAATATAAAGTGAAATTTCATGAGAACAGATTATACAAAAAGTAATGAGTTCTTTTTTTTGTTGTTTCTTGTGGCTTGTGGTCGGTAACTTTTTTATAATAATCTTATGTTGAATTTACCGCCTTTAAAATCTTTATGGCTTGCCGTAATATTTTGCGCTTTCATTCCGATAATAGCTTTTTTTGCCGCCGGCGGTATTAGCGGAGCGCTTTTTGTTTTTTTTAGTTCAATTGTAGGCTTCCTTATTTTCATTCCATGGATAAGTAAAAATAATTTATGGCTTAAGTATTTCCAGCGAGATTTGGTTTTCAAGCTCGCGGGCATAGGGTTTTTTGGTGGCGCCATTCCTACCGTTTTGCTTATCTGGGCTCTTAAATATACTACGCCTTCCAATGTTGCCATTTTAGGGCAAATAGAAGTAATTTATTCCATGTTTTTGGCAACAATTTTTCTAAAAGAAAAAATAAAATTCAAACAAGTTATGGGAACGATTTTAGTTTTGGCGGGGACATTGATAATACTTTCAAAGGAAAGGTTTACTTTTCGCTGGACAGGTGATTTAATCGCATTGGCCATTCCCGTTTTTTATCAGATAGCTCATTTGCTCAGTAAGAAATTACCGAAGAACACATCTCATGTTTTTGTGGCTTCAGCCAGAGCCCTTTTTTCCATTATAGCTATAATACCGTTTTTTGCTTTGGGCTTTTTTATGCCTGTTTTTCATATAGAATGGACTTTTAAAATTATAGCGGTTCTCATTATATGGGGAGTTGCCATTACGGCATTTACCAATATCCTTTGGTATAGAGCCATATTTAATATGGATTTATCAAAAGCTACGGGAATAGTTTTGGCCTATCCCGTATTCACAAGTGTTTTTTCTTCCGCTCTTGGTATAGAAAGGCTTCATTCATATCAAATAGTCGGACTTGTTTTAGCGATTAGCGGAGCGTATTGGATAACGCTTATTGTTAAAAAAGAAAAAAGTATGATAGCTGAAGAGGGAACCGCTATTCACTGATTTACTCCGTTAAATAATTTCAGATTTACGAGGATATGTCAAAAATTTGAAATTACGCTTTGAGTAACAAAGCGTATTTAACAGGGTTAACCTTTAATGACGGCAAGCGGTTTGAATTTCGCTACCTTATTTGAAATGCCGCTATTTGAAATAATTTCAATCACATTGTTTATATCTTTATAAGCATCGCTCATTTCTTCGCTTAAAGCGTTCTTTGTCGCAGCTTTTACAATTATGCCTATCTTTTCCATTTCCGCTTCTATTGAACGGCCTCTGCCATGCCGCCGGGCCGCGTGGCGGGACATCACTCTGCCGGCGCCGTGACAAGCTGAACCGAAAGTGTCATTCATGGCTTTTGAGGTTCCACTAAGAAGATAGGAACATCTTCCCATATCGCCGGGAATAATTACGGGCTGTCCCGTTTCTTTATAAATTTCGGGCAGTTCACTATGATGGGGGGCAAATGCTCTGGTGGCGCCTTTTCTGTGAACTATGAGTTCTTTAATTTTGCCGTTTATTTTATGATTTTCAAGTTTCGCGATATTATGCGCCACATCATAAATAAGTTCCATATTTAAAGATGCCGGTGATACGGAAAAAATATTCGAGAAAGATTTTATAGTTAGATGTGTTAATATTTGCCTATTGCTCCACGCATAATTTGCGGCTCCTTTCATGGCGGCAAAATAAGCTTGGCCTTCAGGGCTTTTAAATGGGGCCGAGGCCAATTGATTATCAGCGAGATAAATATCATATTTCTTGGAAGCTTTTTTCATAGTTTCAAGAAAATCCGAACATATTTGATGGCCAAATCCTCTGGAGCCAGTATGTATCATTACCATTATTTGCCCTTTAAAAATACCCAGTTTTTTCGCTATGGCTTCATCGAATATTTCGTCCGTATATTGTATTTCTATAAAGTGATTGCCCGAGCCCAAGGTGCCTTGCTGATTTTTGCCGCGTTTATAAGCCTTTTCGCTTATTATAGAAGTGTTTGCCCCTTTGAGAACTCCGTTGGATTCAATTCTCTCCAAGTCCTTTTCATTACCGAAATTATTTTCAATCGCCCACCGCGCTCCATGCGTTACAATGCGTTCTTCGTCTTTCCGGCTTAATTTTATATTGCTTTCACAGCCAAGGCCGAGAGGCACATTCCGGTAGAGTTTATTTATGAGCTCTTTTATTTTTTTGGAAATTTCCGATTTTTTGAGATTTGTTTTTAAAAGCCTTACGCCGCAATTAATGTCATAGCCGACGCCTCCGGGTGATATTATGCCGGTGTCCGTATTGAAAGCGGCAACGCCCCCTATCGGAAAGCCATAGCCCGTATGAATATCGGGCATAGCCAGAGCATTGCCTTCAATGCCTCGGAGAGAAGCCACATTGGCTATTTGCTCTATGGCTGAATGTTCTATCAGAGCTTCAAGTTTATGGTCGGCATATATGACAGCATTTGTCAGCATACCTTTTTTATAACTCTTAGGTATTAGCAGTCTGTTTTTATCCAATCTTTTTATGAGGGCCATTGTGTTTATTGATTATTTAAAATCTGTATTCCGCCGTATAAGTTACCGTTCTCTTTCCGCCGGCCGGAACTTTTACATAAAACTCAATTGTGGTGGAATCTTTTTTCGTGTATTTACGGTTTGATTTGATAATGCTCCAATCACCCCATTGTTTTTCAATAACCTTTATTGTAACCGCGGTTTTTTTGTGATTTCTGAGTTCTATTTTATAAGAATCGCTATGTACTTTTGAAGATATTTTGGAGTGGTTCATTATTTTTCTTTCGCCGACTATATCAAAAGCATTGCCGAGATATAAGTTTAAGGTTTCATTTTTAGGGGTGTGGTCAATGGCGTCTTCTCCGATGAATTGCATGCTTTTATCGCTGTCCTCTTTATACACTCTTATTTTGCCTTTCGGCAGAGGTATGCCAAGACCGTTTTCTTTTGAGTTTTTAAACTCCAAATTTACATTTACTTTTTTATTGCATTTTTGGTTCGTCCAATTATTGTAATAATACCAGCCATAAGTGGCGCCTTTATAGGTATAAACTTTTTTAGCCGATACTTCGGGCGCTGAAAAAAGCTCTATTTGTTTTGTCTGATTATTTTTAAGCGTGGATTTTCTTTGCATGGTGTACATGTGATACTCAAAAAAACTTTTTTCTTTAAATTGCGGAGCGCTTCTTTCTTTTCTCAGAGTTTTGAAAGAGCCGAGGGTTGCCATGTCGGATATTGGTCTGACTTTGTGAATATCTCCCGCGATAAGTTTTATATTGGCGTTTTCATAAGCTGTGCCGGAATTGTTTTTTATCGTAACCCAGCCGTTTAAAGAAATCTTTTCATCATCTTCGGAAATATTGGCCACATAATCCGAATGCCAATTCATATTGCCTGTCAGATAATTGAGTTCTATATCATGAGCGCCCGATTTTTGATTTGATAATAGCCATACAAGGGTTGGTTTTGTTATCAGGCCTTGAGGCAGTTCGGGAAATTCTATATTTCTTATGTTTTCCCTGTTAATCATAAAAACAGCGCCTCTGTTTTTTACCAGAATCAGCTGATTTCTGTCATAACTTGATAAAGTTCCATCATAAACATTATCGTCTTTCGTAATCACTTTGATTTTACTGTCGATATACCTAAACAGGAGTTTATCCGAGCTTACAAGGTCATATTCATAATTTTGTTCAAGGATGCTTAATTTTGACGGCGCCGTAAGCGATTTAAAGTGAACGCTTGTGGGATTTATGGAAGCCGCGACATCGGTAAACTTAAGCGTGTTTAAGCCGTTTTTTAATTTTATTTCTCTTATATCTCTTATCAAAGCCGTATTCTGATTATATATGGTCAGGCTTAAATCCTTTTTTTTTGTGGCGTCATTTGCCAGGGCAAAGGTATTGCCAATGGCCGATATTAAAATGGTTATCAGTATTTTTTTCATATATTTTCTCCCCGCTATCAATATTCTTGAATTATACAAAAGAAATTGTTCAATATTCGGCAACTTTTTAAACTTTCGTTTTGATTGTGATTAATTTGTACAATATACTCAAGGACTTGATCCTCTTGGACAGGTACCGTATTTATGAAAGACTTTTCTTATTTAATCATAGGAAACGGCCAAATTTCAAGGCATATTAAAAAATATTTTAGCCTTAAGAAAATACCTTGTAAATCATGGCAAAGAAATTCCCGCTCGTCTCTTGAAAGAATGGCGGCGTCCGCGGATATTATTGTCTTGCTTATAACGGATTCCAATATATCCGGCTTTATAAACGAAAACCCTTTTTTAAAAAAGAAAAATCTTGTTCATTTTTCCGGCGCTCTCAATTTTAAAAATGTTTTGGATATGCATCCCTTGGCCGCGTTTTCCAAAAGGCCGTTTTCAATTGAAGAATACGAAAAAATTCCGTTTATATCCTCAAATCCCAAACAGGTCAAAAAATTTTTTCCCAAACTAAAAAACCCCGTTTTAAAAATCAAACCGTCAATGAAGCCTTTATATCACGCTCTTTGCGTTTTGGGCGGAAATTTCCCCGCGATATTATGGTTTAAAGCTCTTGAAGATTTGGAAAAGAAATTTAAAATTCCTCGAAAATTCATATTCGGGTATCTTGAGGGCAATCTCAGAAATTTCATGAACAATCCCGAGGTTTCTTTTACCGGGCCTTTGCGCAGAAACGACGAAAAAACAATGCGTTCAAATTTGAAGGTTTTGGGCAAAAGTCCGTTTGCCGATGTTTACCGGGCTTTTAAAAAAACACGCTGATAAAAAGAGAGGAAAAATGAAAATAACTGATTTTTACGATTATAAGAAACCGGGACGCAAAATTTCCATGATAACGGTTTATGATTATTCAATGGCGAGACTCGTCGAGAATTCAAACATTGATTGTCTTCTTGTGGGAGATAGCGCCGCCATGACGATGCACGGTTTTGATTCCACCATTCACGCCACGGAAGAAATGATGCTTTTTCATGTGGCCGCCGTCAAAAGAGCCGTTAAAACCAAAGTGATAATAGCGGATATGCCTTTTTTGAGTTTTAGAAAAAGTCCAGAGGCCGCTGTTGAAACCGCCGGAAATCTCGCGAGAGCGGGTGCCGACGCGATTAAGCTGGAAAATGTCGACGGACATGAAGAAGCTGTTAAAAAAATAATTGAATCGGGCATTCCCGTTATGGGGCATCTGGGGCTGACTCCTCAATATATAAAGGCTTTGGGCGGCTATAAAATTCAGGGCAAAGACGAAAAAACCGCCGAGAAAATTATAAAAGACGCCAAAATTCTTGAAAAACTCGGCTGTTTTTCCATAGTGCTTGAATGTATTCCCGGCGCGCTCGCTCAAAAAATCACCGATGCCGTAAATATCGCGACCATAGGCATAGGCGCGGGTTCTCATACTGACGGACAAGTGCTGGTTTTGCAAGACGCTTTGGGGCTTTATGAAAATCCTCCTTCATTCGCTAAAAAATATATTGAAGGCGGGGAGTTGATTAAAAAGGCGTTTAATGATTTTAATACTGAAGTTAAAGAGGGGCTGTTGCCGGAAAATAAAAATGATAATAATAAGAAATCCCAAAAAATGGCTGTTTGTTCGAAAAAATAAAATAAAAAATAAAACGCTCGGTTTTGTTCCGACAATGGGCGCTTTGCATGAAGGGCATTTATCTTTGATAAGGCGCTCCAAGCGGGAAAATGATTTAACATGCGCGAGCATTTTTATAAATCCCGCTCAATTCAATGATAAAAACGATTTAAAGAATTATCCCGCTTCCCTTGAAAGCGACATAAAAAAACTTAAATCGGAAAAGACGGATTTTCTTTTTCTCCCCGACGAAAAAACCATGTATTCGGACGGTTATTCTTTTAAGGTAAGCGAAAATTCCATAAGTAAAAGCCTCTGCGGCAAAAGCCGCCCCGGCCATTTTGACGGCGTCTTAACCGTTGTCATGAAGCTTTTTAATATCGCGCGCCCCGATAGCGCGTATTTCGGAGAAAAGGATTATCAGCAATATGTTTTGATAAAAAACATGTCCGAAGCTTTTTTTATGAATATTGAAATAATTCCATGCCCGCTGATAAGGGAAAAAGACGGATTGGCCTTAAGTTCCCGTAATCGCCTTTTAAGCGAAAAAGAGCGTCTTTCGGCTCAGCTGTTAAATAAAGCTTTGAAAACCGGAAAATCAAAAAACGATATAAAAAGAATATTAAACAAGAGCGGTTTTAATGTGGAGTATGTGGAAAATAAGTGGGGCAGAAAGCTTGCCGCCGCTAAACTTGGGAAAGTGAGGTTGATAGATAATGTCAAAATATAAAGCCAATATTTTATTTCAGTTGACGGGGTCCATAGCTTGCTACAAAGCCTGCAATGTAATTTCAAAGCTGGTTCAAAACGGTTTTGATGTGAAATGCGCGTGCAGTAAAAATTCCTTAAATTTCATAGGCAAGGCCACCTTGGAAGGCTTAACGCAAAATCAAGGATATTATTATGATTCGTTTCGGGAAATAAATTCTCCCGAACATATAGAACTTTCCAAATGGGCGGATATCGCCGTTATATGTCCGGCTACGGCCAATACGATAAATAAGCTTGCCGCCGGCGCGGCCGATGATTTGATTTCGGCGACTTTTTTGGCTTTTGATTTTACAAAACCCTATATCATAGTTCCGGCGATGAACAAAAACATGTATTTTCATCCGGCCACAAAACGCTCTCTCGAAATTCTAAAAAAATGGAAAATAAAAGTTTTAAATACGGCTAAAGGCCATCAAGCTTGCGGAGATTCGGGAGAAGGGAGAATGCTTGAACCCGATGAAATATATGAGGAGATAATAAGTTCCATTAGCGGGGCTTCAAAAAAAGCGGCGATGAGCGGTAAAGAAAGTTTATGAAAATACTCATAACGGCCGGCGGGACAAGAGAATATATTGACGGAGCGCGTTTTATAGGCAATGCGAGCACCGGAAAAACCGCTTGCGCGATAGCCGAAAATTTAATTAAAGAAAAGTTTGAAGTCATATGTTTGTGTTCGGAAAATTCCGTGATTTTCCCGAAAGGAAAATCTGAAATTATAAGATATTCCGATTTTAAAAATCTGAACGCTAAAATCAAAAAAATTCTTTCTGAAAATCAGATAAAAGCCGTCATTCACGCCGCCGCCGTTTCGGATTATTCCATTGAAGCGATTACGGCGGGAAACAAAAAACATAAGCCTTCAAAGCAAATGAAAATAAAATCAAACGCTTTGAAAATTCATTTGACGCTTAAGAGAAATTTTAAAATACTGAACCGGTTGAAGGGTTATTCGAAAAACAAAAAAACGCTTATCATTGGATTCAAGCTCACCAATAACGCTTCCGCCGCGGAAATATCGCGGGCGGTTTCAGAGCAGAAATCAGATTATTGCGCGCATAATGATATAAGCCAAATCGGCATAAATCATCCTTTTACGGTTTATAAAAAGGGAGAGTTGCTTTTTAAGGTTAAAAGCCCCGGCGCGCTCGCGAAAAAAATACATTCAATAATAAGGGAGGAAATATGCTCTTAGCCTTTGATGTGGGTAATACTCAAATTTTAGGAGGCGTTTTTAAGGGAGATAAACTGCTCTTTAAATTTCGAAAGCGTTCGGAAAGCCGAAGCACATCGGATGAACTGGGAGTTTTCTTTAAAAATGTTCTCAGGGAAAATGAAGTGAATCCCGCAAAAATAAAAAGTGTGGCCATATGCTCTGTCGTGCCCGATATGATTTATCCTCTTTATCAGAGCGTTGTGAAATATTTCGGTTTAAAGCCTTTCTTAATAGGCCCCGGAGTTAAAACGGGATTGAATCTTAAATATAAAAATCCCGGCGAAATAGGCGCCGACCGCGTGGCCAATGCCATGGGGGCCGTGGAGCTTTTCGGCGGTAAAAATATGATAGTGGCCGATCTTGGAACCGCCACGACTTTCTGTATTATAAGCGAAAAAAAAGAATATTTGGGCGGAATAATAATGCCCGGCATAAAGCTTTCGGCGAACGCTCTTTCAAACGGAACGGCCAAGCTTCCCAAGATTGAAATAATAAAACCAAAAAAATTTGAAGGGAAAACGACTGTTGACGCGATGCAATGCGGCATTTATTATTCCAATTATTTCGCTATAAAAGGCATTATGGAAGAAATAAGAAAAACATATTTTCCGAAAGCTGAAACCATAACGATAGGAACCGGCGGGTTTTCAAAAATATTTGAAGGCGAAGGTCTTTTTACCCATATAAGCCAGGACATTGTTCTTATTGGGATTAAAAAGGCTTTTGAAATGAATAAAAAAGAAATTTTGGAGGTCAAATGACGCGAGAAATGCTTAAATCAAAACTGCACAGAGTAAAAGCCACCAGGACCGATATAAATTACAATGGCTCCATAACCATAGATAAAAAACTTTGTCTAAAGACGGATATATTGGAAAATGAAAAAGTGGACATCTATAATATTTCAAACGGAGAAAGGTTTTCCACTTATGTTATTTACGGAAAAAAGGGAGAAATAGGAGTAAACGGAGCCGCCGCGCGCCTTGTTCAAAAAGGGGATTCGCTTATAATAGTTTCATATGTTTTGCTGGAAGATGAGAAAGCGAAAAAGCACAAACCCATAATCCTTACTTTTTAAATTTCATTGAGTGTGTAAAAATTTCTGTGTAAATGGCTTTTTAATTTATTGGAGTTATGCCAGTTATATTTACACGCATGACCATGGTCGCTTAGTACTGCGCCTGGAACAACGAACCTTTGGTTCATCAGATGCAGAAAGCTATGCCTTTCTGCCTTCCGTCTCCCTGCAAGATAGCAACTCGAGAACTTGTGTCCGCAGAG
>DAOWCC010000149.1 GCA_030639665.1 Elusimicrobiota bacterium
AATTCTTTCAACTATTTTAAATTGTGAATATTTTCTAAAACTATGCGTTAATAATTCCGCCAAGGCATAGCCCGTTCTTTGCTTTGAAAGTTTTTTGTTTGTGTGAAAAGGCAATATTGAAATAGCGGTAATTTCTTCTGTTGAAATTTTAGTTTGATAATTTGATACCAGAGTTTTGGCTATTGTATCCAGTTCGAATGATAAATCCGCAGCTTTAAGATTTAGTTGGCTAAAGGATATTAGAATTAAAGATAAAATGAAAATTCGCATTAAGTTCCCCCGAGTTGTTTTCTCGTATAATTCTACAAAAATTCTTGCCGCATTGTTTTATGCGTTGCTGTCTAGCCGCCTAGCTGTATTGCTGTCGAGCTTTCTTAATATATCCCTCTGACTTTTCCCGTTACCAGTGAAAGTTTTAAAAAATAAAGGGGCTCGTCTGTTTCAGTGTTTTTCCATGAGGCGGAATCTTCGGAATTATCCCTATTGTCGCCGAGGACAAAAAGATGTCCGGCGGGAACTTCTAAGGGCCCCAGATTATCGCCTTTCAGTTTTTCATGAGCTCTTGTGTATTTCACATAAATTTCAATTTGAGGCTCATTATTGAGATATACTTTTTTATCTATTAATTGAATAATATCGCCTTTAATAGCGATAACTCTTTTTACGGAATCATGGTTTTCTTTTACGGGAGATTTAAATGAAATAACCTCGCCTCGTTTTGGCTTTCTTATTTTATAAGTGAATTTATCCAAGAAAAGTCTGTGGTTTTTATAAAGGGTGGGTTCCATGGACTCGCTGACGATATAGATGGGTTCAATAATATATTTTCGCGTTATCGCTATCACTGAGAGAGTAATGGCAACTATGACAATTATCCGGGTTATATTTGTTTTCATTGGATTTTAACCGGCAATTTGCCTTCGGGTGATAATTCACCGATAATAATTTTTGCCGCCGCGCTCATAGTTGTTTCGGTTATGCCGTAAGTCGCTATCACGGTTGCGGCGTTTTTGAAATTGGAAATATCATAGGGGCTCATCTGGCTTATCAAAATGGTCGGTTTGCCGGTTTTAAGAGCGTATTTAATAATTTTAAATTGGTTTTTATTTTGTTTTGCCGCCCACTGAAAACCGCCCAAAATAATAATATCAGCTTTTTCAATATAGTCCTTTATTTTTTTTAGGTCGCGGGCATCGGGCTTTATATCAAATTTGTATTGTTTGACATTCAGTCCGCGGCGGTAAAGAGTTTTATAGAAGGCGAGTGAGCTTATATCAAATCTGTGAGGGGAAAAAAGGATTATGGCGATTTTATCCCGGTATTGGTATTTTTTTAATGGCAATAAATCGTCATTGTTTCTAACAAGCGTTACGGCTTTTTCAGATAACGCTTTGGAAACTTCAACATAGGCTTTATCAAAGGGGGATGTGTTTTTTTGTTTTTTAAATAAATTGTATTTTTTCTTACAGGAGATGATTCTGTCAAAAGCGTCGTTTATTCTTTTCTCCTTAAGTTTTCCTGTTTTTAGTGCTTTTAGAATTTCAGCTTTTGTTTTATCAAAATCACCCTTGCCGATTAAAATATAATCCGCTCCCGCCGCCAGCGCCCGAACCGCGGCTTTAGGTATGCCTTGTTTTGAAGTGATGGCTTTCATATCCATACTGTCGGTAATTATCATGCCTTTAAAATTTAGAATTTTTCTCAATAATTCGTCGATTAGAGTTTTAGATAATGTGGCGGGATATTTTTTGTCCATTGCCCGATAGAGAATATGCGCGGTCATTATGGCGGGAATTTCAGTTTCAATGGCCATTCTAAAAGGGGCGAGATGAGTTTTATTTAATTCTTGTGACGATATTTTTAACACGGGCAGAGTTTTATGGGAATCTGAAACGGTGGCGCCATGGCCGGGAAAATGTTTCCCCACGGAGATTATTTCGCTTGCCTTCAATCCGTTTATCAGGGCTTTGCCTATTTTTGAAACAAGAGCGGGATTATCGCCTATGGCTCTTATGCCGATTATGGGATTTTCAGGATTTGTATTTACATCCAGAACCGGGCCGAAAGCCATATTTATGCCGGCCCTCTTTAATTCTTTGCCCGCGAGATACGCCAAAGACGCGGCAAGAGCTTCATCATCGGCCGCTCCCATCATTATATTCGTGGGCAGTTCCAAAAGCCCCAGAGTGGTGGGGGCGTAAACGCTTCCGCCTTCATAATCAACGGCAATAAAAAGCGGAATTTTGCATTTATTCCGGCGGGCCAATTTTTGGAGATTATCGGTAATATTTCTGGTATCTTTAAGAGAGTAAGAGCCCCATTGAAGCTGGATGCCTCCCACACAATTTTTTACGGCTTCGGATGTCTTATCTATATTGCCGGTATCGGCTGAAATCATTAAAAGCTGAGATACTTTTTCTTCAATTGTGTAGGTTTCGATAGGCTTAACTTCGCCTGAAAGCGGAGTTTGGGCTGCGCCATAGAGGGGGGATATAAATAAAAGAATTAATGCAATAAAAAATTTCATAGTTGTTATTCTGTTTAGGCGATAAGGTAATTCGGCAACAGGGCGCTAAGGAACAAGGAACTTCATCAAAATTTAAAGCCTTTTTGTGAGGCTTGTTTGCGTATGGCGTTTATAACCGCTTTTCCCATTGTTGAAGGGGCTGAAGCGTTTTCTCTTTCTTTTTCGGCGATATATTTCTTTCGCTCTTTTTGAAGTTTTAAAATTTTCGCTTTAACTTTTTTTCTTTCCAAAAGTTTTTTTGCGATGAGTTTTTCGCGTTCTTTTTTACTCATCTTTTTTAGTTCTTCGGGAAGCTGTTCATTTTTTATATTTTTTTGCTCGATTTTGCCCGTTTCAATGGCCGATATTAAATCCCATGAGGAGATAGCTTCCGATTCTTGCGCTTTATTAAATATTCTTTCATTCATGACGCTTGCGCCGGCGGGAGCGGCCAGAGTATCAAGTTTATGTTTTCTTTTAAGAGCTTTTGCTCCGCCTCTGCCATAAGCCATATAAGTCGTATTTAGGCGGCGGTTAAGCTTGGACAATTCCATGTCCTGTGGAGTTTCTATTCTCGCTACGGCGGCTCCTTGATTAATATTCGTATATTCGCTTACTGCAAGTTCAGCGGCTTTTCTCCATTGCATGGCTATGCCCGCCTGCTTGGTTCCGCAAAAGATGGTGTTTACGAATATGCCCTTCTTTTTGGCATTTGAAATGGCAATTCTGAAATCAACGGAGCCTTGCGTAAAGGCTTCATTGCCGGCGATGAAAATAACTTTATAGACATCGTCTTTTTTTGACCATTTAAGATTTTTAACAGTTTTGTTTATGGCCGTTCCGCAGTATTCCTGTCCGCCGCTTGTTTTTAAGGCGAATAATTCTTCCGCCACTTCATCCAAATCCCGCGTGAAAGATAAAATTTGTTTCACAAATCCGTTTTCTCTTGAAAGGCGAGAGTTGCCATATTCATAAAGCGCCACTTAAACAATGGGATTGTCTCCGTCTTTTTCACTTGAAGTAAGTTCATTAACAATGCTCCAAAGCTGATTTTTTGTCTGATTTATCAAACCATTCATACTGCTTGAAGTGTCCAGAAGCATGGCAATTTGAACCAGAGATTTTCCCTCGTAATTCGCTTTATTTGAATTATCCTCTGTGGAGGAAGTATCTTTCCATGTTTTTTTGATTATCGCGCTTGCGGCTGATAAAATTTTCGCTGATTCGGTTTCTATTATTCTGGCGTTAATTTCAGTTTTGGAATTTTTTAAATCATTTAGGGTGCCGGAAGCGATAGCGTCCACGCCCAGAAGTTTCCCTATTTTTTTAGCGGTCTTGGTGTCAATTACGCCGGGAGCTTCAAGTTTTAATTCTCCCAATATTTTTTTAAGGAGATTTCGCTCTATGATTATCAGTTTTTTATTTTGCGCCAATAGGGTGGTCAATCTTTCTTGCACTATCATCGGACCTTGGGAATTCCGTCCGTCGGTATAGTTGAAATCCAATACGGCTATTTTTAATTGCGTATCGGTTTTAAGCCCTTTTTGCAATTTATCGGCCAGTTTTTCAATAGGTCCCGCCACAACGCTCGAAGAAATTAAGGAAAATATAAGAAACAGTATTAGTTTTTTCATTATTTTATTACCTCAAAATCTAGTTAGGCGACAAGGTAATTCGGCAATATGGCAACAAGGAGTAGGGAGCGCTCCAAACAACAAAGTGTGTTGCAAAACTATTTTGTCACTACGCTAGATTGGTTTAATACTTTTAAGGATACATAAAGAGGCCGAGACAAGTCAAAAGATAAAGGGAGGTTTTGCCCAAATTCTCAGATAAGATACCTTTATGGGTGGGTAACAATATAAAAAGGGGCGGGACACACTACACCCACAACAGCAAATCCGAAGGGCATATTATTTGTGAAGCGATTTTGAGGGTTTTCCGCCACACAGCTTTGGCGGATCCGCCGATTTGTTTGGAGGAAGCCTCAAAATGAAAATAATCGGCGGTATCTCTCCGAGAAGGTGAGGATGATTGAAGAAGAAAATATTGTTTTCGACTGAGTGGACTGGGCTTTCGTAAGGACTGCTATGGACACCCATCAGCGTTCAAGTTCCGCAGCCTCGGCGATTATTTGATATTTTGACGGCTCCTTGCTTTGTAATGCCATATATAACTAAAATTATACCATCGTTAAGGATTGGAATATATTTTGACAAGAGGTGAATTCTACTTATGAGATTTAAAATTACATTGCTTGCCGGTGTTTTGGTTTTGTTTATTTCCTTTGGTTTTTTTATCGCTTGCGATAAAAAGGTTCCCGAGACAGGATATGTGCAAACCAAGTTTATATTAGGCGTGCAAGCCAGAATAACCGTATATGGAGCCACTCCTGAAAAGTCGAAATATATTGCCGATACCATTTTTTCCGAATGGGACAGAATAAGCAAGGATTTCAGTTTTAGCGAGCCTTACAGCTATATTTCCGATGTCAATAACCGCGCTTACGCGAAACCCGTTAAAATAAACGAAGAATTGTATGAATTGCTCAGACAATCGGTGGATTATTATAACCTTACGGACGGAGCTTTTGATATTACATTCGCGCCTCTTTGGCCGTTATGGAAAGAGGCCGCGGCGTCAAAAAAACTCCCTGCCGATGAAGATATTAAAAAAGCGATTAGTAATATAGGTTTAAATCATGTGGAAGTAAATCCTTATGACAAAACAGTGAAATTTAATAAGCCCGTGCGTATAAATGTGGGGGGGATATTGAGAGCGCATTGTTTAAGGTGTGGGCAAAAGACCTTAAACGAGATTGAAGGAGATTACTCCGTCGAGCTTAAACTTGGCGGCTATGTTTTGGCTCATGGCACTCGTAAATGGGAATATCCCGTTTATGATCCTTTTAAAAAAGAAAGAATTATAGGAAAGATATGTTTTAAAAACGGCATCGTGGTTTCTTCGTCGGGAAGAGATCATTTTGTGCAAATTGAGGGCAAGCTTTATTCCCATATACTTGATCTTAAAACAGGATATCCCTTAAAGGATTTTTCAAATTTAATAGTTTATTTTCCACATATTGCGGACGCGGAGTTTATTCCTTCAGTGGTGCTGTCGCTTATGGGTAAAAGCAAGTCTTTTGAAATGTTGAAAGCCGCTAAAAGCAGTATGGGAGTATGGATAGACGGCAGAGGTCAGATATACACTTTGGAAAATAAAGAAAGCCAAGCAAAGTGGACGAAAACTAAAAAGTTTTTATTTTTTTAAATCTTTCCCCTTTAGTAAAGCAACTATGTTGTCAAGCTCTTATTAATTGTTCTTTGAAACTCCATTCAGTCTTTGTTTTACACATAGCATTAAGCGTAACTAGTAATTTTCGCATACAAGCTGTAATGGCTACTTTTTTAGGTTTAC
>DAOWCC010000192.1 GCA_030639665.1 Elusimicrobiota bacterium
ATCCGTTATAATGAACATAATGAAAAGTCGGTAAGTCATACGCTTGAAATGCTTAGGGCGGGAAAAAACATAGCCATGGTAAGCGATGGCGGCTCGCCCTGTATATCCGATCCCGGCAGAAAAATAGTCAAACTTGCCAGAGAAAACGGCATAAAAGTTGAATCTCTGCCCGGTCCATCGGCTGTAATAACGGCGGCGGCGGGAAGCGGCATGCCGGTCGACTCTTTCGTCTTTCTGGGTTTCTTGCCCAGAAGCAAAGGGAAAATAAGCAAAGCCTTAATAAAAGCTCTTGAACTTGAAAAAACGGTTATCTTATATGAATCGCCCTATAGAATAAAATCTTTCATGGAAATTGTAGTCAATACAATATCCCCCGACATTGAAGTTTCACTGGCAAGAGAACTTACCAAAGTATATGAAGAATGGCTGGAAGGCTCAGCTGCGGAAGTTTTAAAAAACCTCCAAGAAAGAAAACAAATCAAGGGAGAATTCGTCGTTCTCTTAAGAAAACCTAAACAACAGAAGACGGAATAAAAAACACTTTAATTTACTTATTGCCTTATTACCTAATTATCTGACTGTAATGAAAACCAAAATACTAAATTTTGATGAAGCCGCCTCGACAAAACTCTCTCCGGTAGCCAATGCTATTAAAAAAGGCGCCGTTATAATATGTCCCACCGATACCATACACGGTTTCACCTGCGGGGCTTTTGATAAAAAAGCGATTGATAAAATTCGCCGGCTGAAAAAAAGAAAAGACAATAAACCTTTTGTTTTTTTGGCTTCATCAATCTCACAAATTAAAAAATTCGCTTACATTAAGCCCAAATATGAAAAAACGCTAAAAAAAATATGGCCGGCCCCTTTAACCGTCATATTGAAATCAAAAATTAAAAACGAAGAAGATGATACATTGGCGTTTAGAATTCCCGCTAATAAAAAAATTGTTTCGCTGATAAA
This sequence comes from Elusimicrobiota bacterium, assembly GCA_030639665.1. GTDB lineage: Bacteria > Elusimicrobiota > Elusimicrobia > Elusimicrobiales > UBA9959 > JAKLQJ01. The sequence continues at coordinate 964 of DAOWCC010000192.1, forward strand.
AAAAACAGGATGCCCGATAGTGTCCACCAGCGTCAATATCTCCGGTGAAAAACCTTTAAATCATGAAAAAATCATAAAAAATTTCACCAATAAAGTTGAATATATCTTATTATCAAAAACAACACAGACAAACCCCTCCTCCATCGCGGATTTAACCGGAGATAAAATTAAAATGATAAGGCAAGGGGAAATATCCTTGAAGCAATAAATCTCCGCAAATTTACGAAAAACAACATATCCTCACTATGGCATATACATAATAGCCATCCCTTAAACATCAAGCGCAAATTAAATAAACCAATATTTTTAAAATTTAACCGAAAATCAAAATAGGTCCAAAGTCTTATTTTGATATGGGACTGTTTTTCACAAATCAAAGGACTTTAGACTCTCTCCAGCAATATTGAATTCTATTACACTTTAGTCAAGCAACAAAACTTAACAGAGGAAAATAAAAATGAAAAGAGCGATAATATTCACGATAGCGGCAACTTTAAGCGGAACGGCATTAGCGAGCGGCTTTGAAAATTTAAAATCAAATTTAAACCTTGCGCCGTTGAATACGGAAACAATAATTAATGCCGGATTTATAATTCCCGTGGCTTCAGAAAAAGCTTATATCAACAAAAAAGAAATTGGGAACAAAAGTTCCGCTTATTTTCTTCAGTCTGATGGGGTATGCAGAAACGCGAAAGGAAAAACGGGATACAATAAGATTGCCATTGATGAGCTTCTTAACAATCTTCAAAAAGGCGAATGCGCTGACCTGAGCAATCTCAATCTGAACGGAGCTTATCTGCAAGAGGCAAATCTAAAAGGAGCAAACCTAAAAAACACGAACCTGAGCGGAGCGGAACTGTATAAAGCGAATCTGTCCATGGCAAATTTGAACAAGGCAAACCTGTATAATGCCAATTTGGTAAAAACCGATATGACAAAAGCCAACCTGCAAGAATCAAAACTGAGGCGGTCATACTTAACTCGGGCCAATCTGAGCGGAGCGGACCTCAGGAGAGCCGACCTGAGTGAAGCCTATTTGCATGAAACCCATTTGGAAAATACCGATCTGAGAATGTCCAACCTTAAAGGAGCTCTCCTAAAAATGACCAATTTAAAAAAAGCCAAATACCTGCAAGGAGCTAAATACAACAATAGAACACAATTGCCTTTCGGTAAATTATATGGAAATTTAAGAGGAATGATAAAAGTCTCGAATTAAACCTAAACACAAAGTATTGTCCGAATATTGAAAACAGCGGCGGCTACAGGCTCCGCTGTTTTTTATTAATATTAGCGAACCAATTTGATTTTTCACGGTCCAAATTAGGTAAAATAACAAATAGCGCGACAGCTAAACATCTGGCAGCGCCATAGAAAAGAAATTAAGGAGATTTACCATGTACGAAGAGATAAAAAACCACGATAATGAAATTTACCAAACCATTAAGAGTGAAGTCTTAAGACAGCAAAACGGTTTAGAGCTCATAGCTTCGGAAAACTATACCTCAAAAGCCATTATGGAAGCTCTCGGCTCCGTACTTACAAATAAATATGCCGAAGGCTATCCAGGCAAAAGATATTATGGCGGCTGCGAACATGTGGATGTAACCGAAACCATAGCCATTGAACGGGCTAAACAACTTTTTAACGCAGAACATGCCAATGTTCAACCTCATTCCGGAACACAGGCAAATATTACAGCCTATACCTCATTTATAAAACCGGGCGACACCGTAATGGGCTTAAACCTTTCTCACGGCGGCCATTTATCTCACGGCCATCCGCTAAATTTTTCCGGCCAATTCTATAATATTGTGCCCATCAATGTTGATAAAGAGACCGAACTCATCGATTATGAAGAAGCGGAAAAATTGGCCCTTGAGCACAAACCGAACCTTCTTATGATTGGGGCCTCAGCTTATTCCCGCACTTTTGACTGGGAAAGATTCAAAAAAATAGCCGATAGTGTCGGAGCTATTTTGGTTTGCGACATAGCGCATTACGCCGGCATGATTGCAACCGGAATTTATCCTTCGCCGGTGGAATATGCCGACGCGATGACATCAACAACCCATAAAACATTGCGCGGACCGAGAGGAGGCTTGATACTTTGCAAAGAAAAGCATGCAAAAATCATAAACAGAAATAACTTTCCCGGCAATCAAGGCGGCCCGTTAATGCATACCATCGCGGCCAAAGCCATTTGCTTTGGCGAAGCTTTAAAACCCGAATTCAAAACTTATCAGGAACAAGTTCTTAAAAATGCCCGAACTTTGGCAAAAGAAATAGCCCTTAGAGGCTATAGAATAGTGTCCGGCGGAACTGATTGCCATATGTTTTCCGTGGATTTAAGAGCCAAAAACATAACCGGAAAAGACGCTGAAAAGGCTTTGGATAAGGCCGGCATAACGGTTAATAAAAACACTATTCCCTTTGACCCGCAAAAACCGTTTATAACAAGCGGCATCAGAATAGGCGCGCCCGCGCTTACAAGCAGAGGAATGAAAGAAACGGAAATGGCGATTATAGCGGAATACATGGATGATGCCATAAATCATCATAATGAAGAAGGATTTCTTAAATCCATAGCGCAAAAAGTTAAACAGCTTTGCGCTAATTTTCCCATTTATCCGGGATTTGACAATTAAAAAAAACGGCCGGCAACGGTTAAGATTGAGAACGGCAAATACAATAGTCTGAGGTCACCTAAAAACTTTAGACTGAATTGTCTTTTTGATGCGTTTATGCCACTTATTATTTAATATAATATATCTATATTTCAATTTACTTCAAAGGAGATAACCATGGCGGGGAAAAATTTAGCTGAAATTGGCATTATAGGCGGAAGCGGACTTTATGAAATAAAAGAATTCGCCAATAAAAAGGAAATAAAAATAAAAACCCCTTTCGGCAATCCTTCGGATACTGTAATGGTGGGTTCCATTTCTGGCGTAAAATGCGCTTTTCTGCCAAGACACGGCAAAAAACATTCCATATTGCCCACTGAAATACCGCAGAAAGCGAACATGTACGCTTTAAAATCA
>DAOWCC010000023.1 GCA_030639665.1 Elusimicrobiota bacterium
CTATGTCAGTGCCGCTTCAGAGGCTATGCCTGTCCGGCGGTACAAGAGCGAGCGTTTTATTTTATTTCTTAATTTTGTATCATAAGTATAGCTGGCCATTGGGGTCGTGGTGTAGTTGGTTAACACGTCGCCCTGTCAAGGCGAAGATCGCGGGTTCGAGTCCCGTCGACCCCGCCAGCGAAAGTTTGCCCTCCATAAGAGGGCAAACAGTTTACAGGTCTCAGGTTGCAGGTGGCCAGTAACAGTACAATAACTAATAACTAAAAGCCGCCAAATTTTGGCGGCTTTTTTTATAAACCGGAAAAATTTAATATATGCGCGAAAAAATATTACTTTTGATTTCACTGACCTTTATCTTCCTGCCCGGAATATCATTTGCCGAATGCCCGAGTTTACTGACAGTTTCACCGGATATTAAAGAATACGCTTTGAATATTTCTTCAGGATTCAAATCGGATTTTTCCATTGAAAGCAAAATCAAACACATTATTAAATATATCCATGTTTAAAAAGGAATTAATCCTAAAGTTTTTTCTCCGAACGGCTTTTTTAATCTGCATGCCGCGTTTAAAGGCAAAAACATAAAGCGAATCGGAAAAATAAAGGATTTGCCAAAATTCAAAAAGCCGGACATTTCGGTTATTAAGGCTTACGCGCAAATTTACATTAAATATATGGTTCCAAATGCCAGAGAAATAGTTTTTGCCCCAACGGCTTCGGACATAATCAAGCATAGGATGGCGTTCGGTTGCACCCATTATGCCAGAGCTTTTATCGCCATTGCCAAAGCTTTAAAATTATTCAAGCCTGAAGATATTCGCTATGTCGTATCTTCATCTCATACGGATTATAATAAGGCGTGTTCAAGCAAAGGAGCCGTTTATGACGGTCCCGATACCATAAACGGACATCAGTTTGTTTTATTGCGCTACGATAACAGCTGGTGGTTCATTAACACAAGCAATAAAATTTTTGAAAAAGTTCCCGCCAAGAATTTGGATTACCGAAAACAAAATTTAACGGTAAAATTTCCATCTTACGCGAAAAACAAAGGTTCAGGACACAATATACTGCTTGTCAGATACATAGGAAAAAACTTTAATGACGGAACATGCGATAATTCCTTTGACAATCTCATGAACATAAGCGTTTCGGGCAAAATCGACAACAATGTTTGCTTGTGGCCGGAGTATAACAGATAAATCATGGCCAAACACTTATTATGAAAAACCTTAACCTTATATACGATAAAGCCTTTTTTAAAGAATGGGGCTGTGAGCATGAAAAATATATCCGCTCGGCTGAAATAATCACCGATATTTTATTTGATTTATTTGGGCCAAAAAAAATAGCGGACTTGGGTTGCGGCTGTGGTATTTATTCCCATCTCTTTGAAAAAAAAGACGCGGAAGTTTTAGCTCTGGACGGAGTTATGCCGCCAAAAGAATATTCTTTTCCAATAAATATCCACGAGCAGGATTTAACCGTTCCTTTTGAAAACACTTGGGGCCGATTCGATTTAACGCTTTGTCTTGAAGTCGCCGAACATATACCCGAAAATTTAACCGATATCTTCCTGGATAATATTCTCAAATTCAGCGATACTCTTGTATTATCAGCCGCGCCAAAAGGACAAGAAGGCCATCATCATGTGAACGAGCAGCCCAAACGCTACTGGGTTAAAAAATTGGCTGAAAAGGGTTTTGCTTATAATAGAATTAAAACGGGAACCATGCTGGAAAAATTAAAAAAGGATAAATTGCCTTATATGTGGATGTGCGAACAAATAAGTTTTTATGAAAAAGCGGATAAAGAAAAACTAAATCACGGCCTGCCTTTAATCTCAAGGAGTTAGTATGGATACCTCAAAACTCATAATAGTATTTAAGACGCAAAATCCGGTTGAAGTCTCTATGGTTTGTGAATTATTAAAAGCAAACGGCATAGAAGCGTTTGTTTAGGCTCTGTGAAACAATTACCTTGTCATTTGGAAGCTCAACTTTAAGTTGATTTCAAGGCGCGATGAATGAGAAGACTTGTTGCCTGTGAATGAAGAGCAACGAAGAACTCAACAAAAGATGAACTTCCCCACAGTAATTATGCTATGGGGCTGGCTGATTTTCGGCTACAACTTCGTCACTTATCGCTTATGGCGCTATAGCGCCACGCGCTCTTCGTTTCTCGTTTCGCCAGAAAATCAGTCAGCCAAATGATAAATTAATTATTTCACAGAGCCTCAGATGAAAACGCCGGCAGAATAACGGGCGGCATTGCCATCTCTTCAAAAATAGCCGTAATGCCAGGGCAACAAGAAGAAGCTTTGGAAATTTTAAAAGCCTTCTCTTCAAAGTAAAGTTAGTCCCGCCAATACGACGCGGAAGACAGACACAGATTTTCATCGCAGAGGACGCTGAGATTTTACACAAAGAGTCCACTAAGTTTTTTCATTCTTGAACGCTAATGGGTGTCCTGCCAACACACAACACGATAGAATAATCCACTCTGCGTTCTCCAAGAATCTCTCTGCAAACTCTGCTGCCTGCCCGCCAATGCAGTAGTGGCGGGTTTAATTCGTATTATGTGTTCTTTTGTGCTTTTTTTGCGGCCAATTCTGTTAAATTTTAAAATTCGGCGCACCTACACACAAATTTATTTTTTAAAATGACCTATGCGATTTTAAAAACAACTTCTATATCGGGATGAAGACTTTTGTGAACCGGGCAGGCTTTAATACATCCCACAAGCCTTTTTTTGTCAGTCTCGTTTAAACCATCCGGCAAATTAATTATTCCCAGAAGCTTGTCCACCCTTCTGGGATTGTCAGCCATCACCTTTTCCATTTCCATTTTCGCCCCTTCAAAATTAATGCCGTTTCTATCCGCCACCTTGCTCATAATCGTAAGCACGCAAGAAGCGAGTGACGACGCGAACAAATCCGTTGGTGAAAAAGTGCTTCCTTTTCCTCCATTATCCACGGGCAAATCGGTTATAATTTTATCGCCGCTCAGGCAATGATTAAGTTTGACTTTGCTATTGTTAATGTATTCAGCTGATATCTTGACTGCCATAAAACCTCCATTGAAAAATAAAGAATAAAAAAGCTCAATTACTCAATTGTTAAAAAACAATCGGCGCGTATAATAAAGACTTGGCGAAATTTATGAAGAAACTTTAGGAAAATAAAAATTAAATTTGGTGCCTTCTCCCAGTTTACTTTCAACCGTTAATTCGGCATTGTTCTGCCTCACTACGCTATAGACTACGGACAATCCGATTCCCGTGCCTTTTCCTTTTTCTTTAGTGGTAAAGAAAGGCATAAATATTTTGTCTTTCAGAAAATCGTCCATGCCTTTCCCATTATCCGATATGCTTATGAAACAATATTTTCCGGGCGGCAAAGAAACCGGCGAATTCTCTTCTAAAAAATCAACCTCGCCGGTATCTATTTTTACTTTTCCTTTACCGGATATAGCATCTTTCGCGTTTATAGATATATTCATTAAAATCTGGTCAAACTGAGAAGGATCAATACTTATTTTTCCGGCATTATCATCAAGGCTTAATTCCAATTCTATATTTATCCCAATAATTTTCCGTAACATACCTGATAATTCTCTCACCGAATTGTTTACATTTATAACGGATTTAACGGAGGGTTTCGCGCGACTGAAAGTCAAAAGCTGCTTTATAATACCTCCGGCTTTTTCAGCCGCTATTTTTATTTCCACCACATCTGAAAGCTCTTGTGGTTTTTCTTTCAAATTAGGAATAAGTATTTCGCAATATCCCAAAATAGCACCGATAATATTATTAAAATCATGCGCCACGCCCGCGGCAAGACTGCCCATCGCTTCCATTTTCTGAGATTGCGTCAACTGATCAAAAATCATGTTCTGCCTTAAGCTCATTCCAATTTTTGTAAATGTCTCCGCAACATGATTTATCAAATCCTCATCCTCATATCTGACATCCTGACTAAAAAAATTTAAAATAACAAAAATTTCTCCCGACATAATAATAGGAAAAGAAAAGCCGAATTTTACTTTACAATCAGATGCAAGTTTTTTTCGCGTGATTTGTTTATTTTCGGACATGTTTTTAATCCAGACGAACTTTCCGCTTTCCCACGCCATGCCTGCGATATCCTCGCCTTTTTTAAATTTTAAATCGCGAGAACCCAACGCAAATTCACAGGAATCGCCTTTCTTGGAGCTATATGCAAAACGGTAAAGATGCCGCCGCTCCATATCCGGTCGCCATATTTCGCCCAATCCCCAGCCGGTAACCCGACATATCTCATCCAGCAAAAACGCATAATGCATTTTTGTGTCTCTTATTGAAGCCATTTTACCGTCCACTTCTTTGAGCGCTAAAATTCTATCATTCAGCTTCGTTTTGTATATTATTTGAGCCAAAAGATCTGAAACAACCGTAAGAAAATCCAAATCTGTTTTCGTTTGAATATAACCGACTTTTGTGTAAATATTTAAAATACCCAAAACTCTGCCGTATATGGATATCGGCACTATATAATGTCCATGGTCCTTAATGCCTTCGTATTTATTTTGATGATCTTCGTCAATATGAGATTTAAATATAGCGCGGCCGCTTTCATAAACTTTCCCGCACAAACATCTGCCTTTCGGTATATTGGCGTAATTTCTGATCAAAAACTTTCCCACACTCACACTCGCCATTATTTTCAATGTTTGTGATTCTTCATCCGTTACAAAAATACAGCCTTCTTTGTGAGTTGAAAGCCATTGAGCATCCAATACTATTTCAAGGGCTTTTTGAAGTATCTCTTTAAGGGATTTTTTTTCAAATGTTAAGGATAAGATTCTGCTTGTCATCTCCATTATTTGAAGATGCTTTTTTTCCTCTTCTTCTTTAAGTTTCTTCTCTCTTATATCTTTCCATATGCTTAAAAATTCCATCTCCTTTGAATTGCCGGAAGATATTGGAAAAATAATGGCCTCTTGAGGAATAATTTCGCCGTTCTTTCTTTTATTCCATATCTCACCGCGCCAAGATTTTCCATTTTTCAATGTCTCCCACATCTTTTTATAAAAATCTTTATCGTGGCGGCCGCTTTTAAAAATATTGTTTTTTTTACCTATAAGCTCTTTTTCTCTATAGCCGCTAATGCTCTTAAAAGCTGAATTAACACTTTTTATCATATCGTTTGAATCGCTTATCATAACTCCATCCGATATTTTTTCAATCAAATCCGAAAAAACATTATTAGCAGCTCTTTCTTCTAGAAACCAATTTATTGTCATATATACTAAAATGGACAAAACCGCCAAATTATAAATTAATTCGGAAAATTCATGATACAATACAAAATGATGGATTGTCATTATGACAAACAAGCCGATGACAATAAACATCAGCTTCATTTTTATATTTTTATTTTGTCTTAGCATAGCCGGCTTCCCCCTTATCTTCGCCATTGCAAACTATGGAACTAAGATTATACCATTGAAAATGCGGTAATAAAAAGGCACAATTGTTCTTATGAATAGAAAGACTATATTAAGTTGTTTAACAGCAGTAGCCTTAATGACCGCTGTTTCCTGCAAGCCGGAAGATGTTCGGGAATCAGCCTTAGTTAAAGAATCTCAAACAAAAGGAAAAACTATGGAAACCTCAAAACCCACTACAGACGCGTTATTAAATCCCTCATTAGCTCAGGAAAAAGCTCCCGCGGTTTTTAAAGTAAAATTTAGAACCAGCAGAGGAGAATTTACAATTGAATCTCAAAGAGAATGGTCGCCGCTCGGCGCTGACAGATTTTACAATTTGGTTAAAATCGGCTATTTTAACGATATCGCTTTCTTCAGAGTTATAGAAGGTTTTATGGCTCAATTCGGCATACACGGAGATCCCGCCGTAAGCGCCAAATGGAAAGAAGCCAATATACAAGATGACCCCGTAATAAAATCCAATAAAAAGGGTTATATCAGCTATGCCATGGCCGGCCCCAATACCAGAACAACCCAGTTCTTCATCAACTTCGGCAATAATGCCAATTTGGATTCGATGGGTTTTTCACCTTTCGGCAAAGTGATTGAAGGCATGGATGTCGTTGACCGCATTTATTCAGGTTATGGCGAAGGCGCTCCTTCGGGAAAAGGCCCCGGCCAGCACATAATTCAAAGCAGAGGCAATGAATATTTGAAAAAAGACTTCCCTCAGCTTGATTACATTGTTGAAGCAAACATAGAATAATCAGCGCGATAGCGCTGCAGCGCAACAGTACGACAAATCCCCCCGGTAAAAAAACGGGGGGGTTTCTGAAAAAAATGGAACTTATGAAAAAAAGTCCGCCTACAGACAAAGACTTAGGTGAATTTAGCCGGCTTTCAAGAAAAATAAAACTTTTTACTTTGATGAAAATGGATTTGCTTGAAAAAATAATGGCCTGGGTAATGATTTATGAATATGATAAGGGAGAGAAAATATGCGCGCAAGGAGCAAAGGGCGACTGCTGTTATATAGTTTATGAGGGTAAATTAAGCGTTCAAAGAAAAAAAGGGTTTTTTTCATTTGCCAAAGAAATAGCCGTTCTTGAGCCCGGAGATATATTGGGCGAGATGTCTCTTATTAACAGAAATCCCAGAACAGCGACCGTAGTCTGCAAAGAACCTACCAAACTTTTTATCATACTGGCCGATCATTTTGACTCCGCCGTGGCTTCCAATGCCACCTTCGCTCAAGAGGTTAAAAAATTAGCCGCGGAAAGAGCCTTTGAACTGGACAAAAAATAATAGTAACCACCAGAGGCAAAGGGATTAAGAATATCAGTTCATATATAATAATGAGCGGGATATAGATAAATTCGCAAAAACCATCAAAAAAAATTTGAAATAATCATTCTTCCATGTCTTCGTTAGTTATCTCTTTATTCTTTTTGCGGTTATAATCCTTGGATGTCTTAAATACCTTGGTTATGGGATTAATGTTACCCCATTTCCTTCTTATTTTCGGTTTTTTTATTTTCTTTTTTTTACTCATCTATAGTATCAATAAAGCCAAATACGGGACAAAGCCAATTTCTCAGTCCTCCTTTAAAACCATATCCTCATATTATTAAAGTTAAACGGAAAAATAAAGAACAATGATGAATCCAAACGCAATATCTGATTTATTTGATAAGATATATGTCAATAAAGCGGATTTTAGAAATACTGACAAACTGCGCTCAAAAACAATGAAACTTAAAATATTAAAAACTTTTATACTTCTCACAATATTCTTTTATGCCCCGGCTTCTTTCGCGGCGGAAATGGAAACTATTGCCGAAAGCGGTAAAATAATTTTAAACCCTGATTTCAGCCGTCAGAAAATAAGCCATATTGAAGTTCCCGCTCCGGCAAAGTCCGCGGCGGATTTTTCACAAACCGGACCAGAGAACGCGTTTGATTTGGAAAACCCCATTGAAAATTTTGGAAATGTCGGGGAATGGATGTATAGAGGAGCAAGACTGCCCGATGATATCCATTATGAATTTCTTAGAGATTTGGGCATAACAACCGTCATTGACATGCAATGGCCGCTTAAAGACGACCAAAACCTTTGCGAAAAATACGGCCTTAACTGCATTTATAATCCGGTAATACTAATTCCGGAAATTGATTTATATTTTGACATGAAAGCGCTAAAAAAAGCTTTTAAAAAAACGGTTGAGGAATTTAAAGCTGGAAAAATGATATATATACACTGCCATTTTGGAAGCGATAGAACGGGGATATTGGCCTCAGCTTTCATAATAAAGCAAAACATGTGCCACACTCAAAACCCAAATGACCCCCTGCTTCAAGAAAAAACCATGAAATCGGTTGAAGCCGATTTACTGAAACACGGTTATAATGAAACCTAACAAAAACCCCTAAAAGAAATGAAAACATGGATAACGGAGTTTGATAAGAACAAAGACTGGCTCTGCCAATAAGCCGCGTTGCCGCGCTTCAAAATTTACCGCTTTCTACTCACTATTTTGCTTATAGGCCCAATGGCCCAAAGATTTAGGGTCCATTGACTCTTATTGAAAAGCCTCGATTTAGATATACTTTATGTAAGGGTTTGTTGAAAAAGTCTACTCGGGTGTATTTCGCATAAACTGGCACTTTCAAAAGTTTAATACGAATACTTATCAGCGAACAAGTAGATTTTAAACCGAAACAAGGAGCAAGGAACGAGCATACTCTGTCGGTGGTCTGTGAGTGACGCGCAACGAAGTTGCAGGTCAAAAGAGACCGAAAGACGCCGAAAGGGATTTTTTCAGCAAACCCTAAACCAAATATGAGAATAGCTCTAGCCATCATACTCGTAACCGTCCTGTTTAACCTAAGCACGGTGCAAAGCAAAATCCAGCCATTTGATCAATTACATAGAATCAACGCGGATATTTTTGCCGCTCATTCAATGACATTGACCGAATCTCAAGCCGAAAACATAAACAATACCGAAATAATCAATGATTTGCCTTCCACCCCTCTTTTGGATGAAATAGCTTTCAATGTCCGCCCTGAAGCGGAACATGACTTGAATGCCCTTCTTTTTGATCCTCTTAAAATGAATTTTAATAAAAGCATTTCGGCTGATTCCGATATTCCTTTCATTGTAGCGGCTATAAAGGAATCAAAAGCGCAAGGCGTGGATTTGGAACTCATACTGTCGGTTATAGAAAAGGAATCTCAATTTGACCCTAAAGCGCGAAGCCGCGCCGGAGCTGTCGGCCTTATGCAAGTTATGCCTAGCACCGCCAAATGGCTGGGTTTAAAAGACAAATCACAACTTTGGACCCCCGAAGTCAATATTAAGTACGGCGTAAAATATTTAAGATATCTGTGGAAGCAATTCGGTAAAGGCGATTTTTCACAATTAACCGTAGCGGACCTGCAAAATGAAGGCCTTATAAAAACAATAGCCGCTTATAATGCCGGCCCCGGCAATGTAAAAAAATATAATGGCGTGCCCCCTTTCAGAGAAACCCGAAACTACTTAAAGAAAATAAAAGCTTCCTTCAAATATTACGAAAATCTCTAATCCTCTGAATCAAACCTTTATTAGCCAATTCCACTCCCGAAGAGGAAAAGGCGATTTAACTAAAAATATATTGTTTTTTATTTTGATTTTCCGAATCGCAATTTAAAGGTAAGCAATGCTTCGCCCGAGAATATCTTTCCCGCTATAGCGACAAAGACTCCAAAAACAACAGCCTGATAAACTATCCCCCACATTACCGCCGAATAATTCTGCACCAATATATTCTGAGGAGCTATAAAGGCATGTGTGAACGGTATGGCATAAAGCAATAATTTTATCACAAAAGAAGCATCTCCTATGTCTATGAACATAGGAAGCAAATAGGATATCATTATGAGCATCATAAGAGGCGTAATCATAACGCCGACACTTTTAACATCCTCGCTGAGAACGCCCAATATAAGCGCGATGGCAAGAGCGCATAATATGCAGAACAATACAGAAATACCTATCATTAAATAACCCGCCGCGCTTATTACCAAGCCCAGTTGTATAAAAGCGTCCTGAGTAAAAAGCGCCGACCCCAAAACTGCTTGTCCCATAATTCCGGACATAAAAGAACGCATGCCCAGCATATAGCCGCCTGAAAGAAGAACAGCTATAATAGCCGCGGCGGAAAGCTTGGACATTATCAAAGCCTTCCTGTCAATCGGCGAACTCAAAAGAGTTTCAAGAGTCTTATTTTCTTTTTCACCGGCTATAGCCGTCATAATCATTTGAGCCGCCATAAAAACCAAGAAAAATACCGCTATGGGAAAGAAATAAGTTTGAGACCGAACAAATGCAAGTACTTTCTTTACTGAAACCCGCGCGCGGGCGTTTCCGATAACCACAAATTCCTCTATTAAAACGGGCTTTTTCATAAATTCGACATCCGCCGAAGGAAATTTCTTCTCAAGCGCGTAAACACCCAAATCTTTGTTAATTCTACCAATGGCTTTTCTAATCTTGGCCGCTGAAAAAGACGAACTGTAACCGCTTAGACTTTTACTGAAACGCGCGTAAACTTCTATAGTATGTTTTTTCTCCAGTTTAAAATTCCGCTCCAAGCCCTTGCCAATAACCATAAAAAACGATTCATCTTCATATTCATGATTTGAAAGCGCGTCCGCCAAATCGCCCGCGGAAGCGTCTTTCACCATATATTTGCCGTCAGCCAAACCTTTAATTATCCTCTTTGAAAGTTCGGATTTATCAAAATCCAAAACCACCACATTATTCCGGGCCGCCGAAGCCTTGGTTTGTTTTCCCACGACCGAGCCTATCATATGGAATATAAACAGCATCGCCGCCAGCGAAACAATCAGCTGGATGGTGAGCATTTCTTTTATCTCTTTCTTTAGCAGAATAAAAAATATTCTCATCGCGTAAGTTTTATAAAAACTTCCTCCAAATTATCCGTTGAAAATTTATTTTTAAGTTCGCTGGGCGCGCCGCAGGCAAGCAATTTTCCGTCATTCATTATCCCCATTCTGTCCGACAAAAATTCTATTTCAAGCATATTATGGCTTGATAAAAGAACCGTCATGCCATCTTTAGCCAATTGCTTAATTGTTTTTCTTATCTCAAAACTATTGAGAATATCCAAACCGCTGGTAGGCTCATCCAATATGGCAAATCGCGGATTGATCATAACGGCGCGGGAGAGCAAAAGTTTTCTTGTCATTCCTTTGCTATAGGTTTTAACTTTATCTTTCAGTTTATCCTTAAGCCCGCAGAGCTCTTCTCCGTATTTAACGGTCTTTAACACCCTTCTTTTATCGCGAAAAAAGATTGAGGCCATAAATTTCAAATATTCATGGCCGGTTAAATTTTTATAAGCTCCGGCTTCTTCCGGCAAATAACTTATTATTTTCCTGATTTTTTTTGAATCTTTGTTTACATCCAAACCGAATATCTCAACACTTCCGCCGGTGGGGCTTAATATTGTTGAAAGTATTTTGAGGGTGGTTGATTTACCGACGCCATTGGGGCCGACCAAAGCGAATATTTCTCCTTCCTTAATATTAAAACTCAAGCCTTTGACAGCTTCAAAATTTTTATATTTTTTAATAAGATTGGAAACAATTACCGCGTTCATGGTCTATATATTACAAAATTTTTAGCCTACCCTTTTTTTATTCCCGCCCTGTAAATAGCTTTATCGCCGAATTTTTTTCTTATATTCTCAATGACTTTATGCATATTCTCTCTTTTTTCATTTTCCGTTTCCTCAAATAAAGACTCGGTAATTTGGGCGGATATGAAATTAGAACTTTTGACACCTAATAATCTGATTTTTTTATTTCCCCTTTTTAAAGATTTATAAAGCTTCATTATATGCCCATAAATAATATCGGCGTAATTTGTGGCAAAACCAATGCTTATCGACCTATTAAAAGTAGAAAAATCTTCAAGACGGATTTTCAATGTTATGGTTTTTCCTTTTAAATCCTCTTTCCTTAAACGAAAAGCCACTTTATCGCTAAGCGCGAGCAGAGATGATTTTATTTTATCCTCATTTGCCGTATCAATTTCAAAAGTAATTTCATTACTGATTGATTTAACTTCTCCTTCCGTTTTAACTTCCCTATTATCTATTCCAAAAGCAAGCTCCTTAAATTCCAAGCCGCGACCGCCCAAAAATTTAAATAATCTGTCGGAATCCATGGCCGCCAATTGCCCTATGGTTGATATGCCATGAAATTTAAGAATTTTTTCCGTCTTTGGACCAAGTCCCCATATCCGCGATATATCAAGAGGCCTTAAAAACGCGCGCGCGTCTTTCGGCTTAACTTCTACAAGGCCATCGGGCTTTTTTAAATCGGAGGCTATTTTGGCAATAAATTTATTGGGAGCGAGACCGACTGAAGCCGTAAGACCCGTTTCAGTTTTTATCCGTTCTTTTATCATGCGGCAAACATCCATCGGCTCGCCGAATAATTTATAACTTCGGCTTATATCCAGAAAAGCCTCGTCAATGCTTATCGGCTCCATATCGGGGGTAAAATCATAAAATATTTTTAATATGATTTTGGAGGCCGCCGAATATTTTTTCATTTGAGGCGCTACAAAAATGCCTTTGGGGCATTTCCGCCAAGCCTCGCTTATGGGCATGGCGGAATGTATGCCAAATTGCCGCGCTTCATAAGAGCAAGTGGAAACCACGCCCCTGCCCTTCCCGCGTTTGGGGTCCGCGCCCACAATTACCGGCTTGCCCCTGAACGACGGATTATCCCTCTGCTCAATAGCGGCAAAAAAAGCATCCATGTCCACATGCGCTATATATCTCTCAGCCATATAATAAATCCTATTAAAAATTAGGGTATAAGCCAAACAAATGACTTGCCATTTGGCCTGGAAAATCTTATATTTGTATTAGAGGCACACTATCCCCCCTAAATTCCAGTTGGTCTTTATTATATTGGAGGGCTGAAATTAAGGCTATGCCAATGCCGCATCAGAGCCTATGGCTATCAGGCGGCGAAAGCAGGGGGGACTACGCAAAATCGAAGGAGGCTTCGTGAAACTTATTATATCGTTACTTTTACTAATTGGCAGCATTTCAATCGCGGGAGCGGCGCAACCGGCCAAGTCTCTCACAGCGGCTGAATTGGCTAAACGCCAAGAGATGCTTAAAATAGCGGCGAACATTAAGGAAAGCATAAAACAAAATCCTAAAAATGTTGAATTGTATATTCAGCTCGGTTTTATTTACAGCAAGCTGAAGAATATAAACGAAGCGCAAAAAGCCTTTGAAACCGCGGTTAGATTAAATCCAAAACATTCTAAAGCTCATTTTATGCTGGGGCTCATTTATGAAAAAAAAAGGCTGAAGAACAAAGCTATAGCTTCATGGCAGGCCTGCCTTGATAATGCCGCCGATAAAAAAACAAGAGAGACGGCAATTAAACATCTTCACTTTTTGAGGGCGAAATGAAAAATATACCTTTATTCATTATAGCCTCGTCTATTTTTTTCTCAGGTTGCGTGACTCCTCAAGTCGCCATTAATCCGAGAGCGGACTTTTCCGGCATTAATCGTGTTGCCGTAATAACATTTACCGGAAGCAAAGGAAATATAGCCGCCGACCTTATGACTCAAAGTTTGCTCGCGAGCGGTGTGGATGTCATTGAACGCCAACAATTAAGCAGTGTTTTAAAAGAACATCAACTTACGGCCTCAGGCGGTTTTGACAGAGCCACCGCTAAAAAAATCGGAAAATTACTGGGCGTTGACGCTTTATTTCTGGGTTCCGTGGTTGAAACCACTCCCGCGACCAGTTATCTGATAAACACTTCCGGTGGAAATTCACTAAGCAAAGTAAACGAAGTGGCGGGAAGCCATATGCGTTCGGAAGGCGCGGTTATGGGCCTGCCCGATTCCCAGCTGGTAACCACCGCCGCCAGCACATCTCTGATATCGCGAATGGTGGACATAGAAACAGGTTCGGTTCTATGGTCAGCCTCCATGAGTTACGACGGTTTTGATATTACATCCGCAATGAGCGGCATAACCAGAGCTTTTGTGCGCTCGCTGGTTCCCATTTGGCCCGCAATCCTAAAACCTTTATGAAGCTCGCCCGGCTAAAAGCCGGGTTTTTGTTACGAAGTGAGAATAAATCCAAATAATTATCATAAACAGGGGGATAACATGAAAACAAAAATAATAATCGCGGTAATAAGTATCTTTTTTTGCTCTAACGCTTTAGTATGCGCGCAACAGCAAAATCAAGAATCAAACGAAGAGCAAAACCAAGAACAAAATAAGGAGCAAAATAAGAAAGAAAATAAAGAACAGAAAGAATACCGCTCATGGCAAGAAGCCAATGACGATATGGGGGGCATGAACAAAAAAGAAAGATCCGCTTTTCAAAAAAAGAAAATGGACGCCGATGGCGACGGCAAAGTGACTAAAGAAGAAAAAAAGGCGTTTAATCGAAGAAGCACCAAATATAAAAACCGTGAAAAAAGAGAAATGGACTCTGACGGCAACGGCAAAATAAGTAAAAAAGAAAGAGCCGCTCATAAAAAAATGAGGGCTAAAAGAAAAGCCAATAGATTAAAAAACCGCAGTAAAAAAATGGAACGCAAAGGGAAGAAAAAACAAATACGCGAAAAGAAGATGGAACGCAAAGGCGAAAAAATGCGGAAACGCGAAAAAAAGAAACAAAATCGCGGCGAGGAAATGAATAGAAAAAATCAAATGAGACAGCACCGCGGAAGTAGGGGCGGCGGTGGCGGTGGCGGAAAACGCAGCGGCAGATAAGATTAAAATAGCGCGACAGACAGCAGTGTGGCAGTAATACAGTTTAAAAGCAAATAAAAAAAGCGAAGAATTAAACCTTCGCTTTTTTTATTTCAATCTGTTTTCTGTTACTTCATCTCACTGCTCTCTGCTTTCTGATTTCTCTATTATTTCCCCGTTCCGACATTCACCATAATGGCGGAATCATTAATGGTAAATCCCGTAAAGTGAACATCTCCGACTAAATAGGGAGGAAGATAATTTCTGACAAATTCGGTGTGCAAGTCTCCGCGCAATAACCATTTGGCTTTATCATATTGTAATGTAACAATATCTTCGGCTTTAAGAGGCATATTCCCCGCGCTTAAGCGTTTAGCAAGTTCATCCATAAGAGTTTTCATAAAAGCATCCATAACTTTTTCCACTATATCCTCTTGAGTTAATTGAGGCGTCGCCATGGATTTATCAGGCATCAGAGAAATATGCAATTTTGCTCTCTGAATTTGAATACCCAATACATCCTTGCTTATGCCATAGGGTTTGAAAGTTAATTCAGGCTCTACTATAATACCGCCTATATCTACGCGGATATTATTAATTTTTAATGATTCTCCCGATTTAAAAATTATGGGAGCCTCTTTATCCATTACGCTGATTTTTGCTTGCGTTTGCGTTTCGGCCGCTTGTAAAAAAACCTTTTTAATGGCCCCATAGGGAACACGAATGGCTAAATTAAGGCCTATCACCCCACCACCCGCTTGCGAATCATAAAATTCGCCTTTCGGCGAATAAGCGGGTGGTGGGGTCATATCATCTTCAGCTTTCACCGCCTTATTTGATAATGGCATGGGAATATCAGAGGATAAGCCATATTCATCACCTTGCAAGTTTCCCGCCGAAAGAGCATTAAGATTAAACTCCGAGGCCGCCGCGTATTGAGAAACAAGAAACACTAAAGCGATTAAAGTGTTTAAGGCCGCGATTTTTATAATAATTCTTTTAATATTTTTTTTCATTTTATTCTCCGAAATTTTATTTATTATTTAAAATGCAAAGTCCAAATACATTAAGCCGTGATTTATAAGCAAATTATTAATAGCAACACCTTTGGCAAAAGAAGGCAAAAAAGCGCTGTTTTTGAGTTTTAATTCAACGGTTTTTTTATTAATTTTCTTAGCGGTTATAACTTTGGCAAGTTCCTTATTTCCCGCTATATTGTCAATTACCGTTGAAATAATCCTATTCTCCATTATATTGACTATGGAACCCAATAAATCCATTCCATAAACTTTATCCACTTCCATTTTCTCAATTGAAAGTCTAATTGTATTTAGCTCCGTTACAATTGGTTTTATCTCAGCCGTAAAATATACATCGGGATTAAAAGGAAGATTATCCATTTTAATCTTGCCTATTATTTCCATTCGGCCATTGGCTTTAAATTTAATACCGCCATTATTAACTTTAGAGGTTAAATCTATTTCCGCGTCTTTTGTATATTTACGGATAAACTTTGTAACCAAACCGTCGCTAAAGGCCAAATTATAACCTTCATATTGTTTTATTTTGGCGGCGCCGGAATTGACGCTCATAATAAAACCTTCCTCATCAAAACCAAAAGCGGTCAAATTCACATCGTCTATCAAACCAGGAAGCAAAGGAGCTATAAAATTAGGGGACAGATCAGCTCTTAAAGTCCATGATTTTTTGTCATAAGAAAAAACAAGAATATCCCGGGCCTTAAGAGGAACTTTATTTATTGTAAGAGCTTTGTCCATATTTTCGGTAATACTGTTTGTCAGCATATCAATTACATATGACATCACTTCATCTTTATTAATAACCGCTGGGAAAGCCGCTTTCGGGCCAATAATAATATCAATATCTATTTTAAGGACTTTAATGGCCAATTTATTATTACCTTCAAACCAAGGTTTGATTAATATTACCGGCTCGACCAATATTCCATTAACATTTATAACGATATTGCTTAAAACCAAATGATCGCCGCCGCTTTTTAAAATAGGCCGCGCCGGATTAATCAGACCGACTTCTTTCACTTCGGCTATTCTTTCATTAATCATGTCAAAAGGGAATTTAACGCTTAAATCAAGAGCGGGAGCAATAAGGGGAGCTTTCAAATCCGGGATGAAAGCA
>DAOWCC010000126.1 GCA_030639665.1 Elusimicrobiota bacterium
AACGAGAAAAAGAAAAATGACAGATTCACTCTAAAAAATGGTTCTTTTGAATTAACAAAAAACACCGTTAAAAATCTCTATATAGACTCCTATATCAATTCAAAACTTATGACGATAGCCTTTGAAGGAAAATGGAATAAACATAAGACAAAAGGCTTGCTTAAAATAAAAAACCCTCTCACTCAAAAAAAATCCTTGAATTTAACGGCCTATACCGCCAATTTAAACGCGACAAAATTAAGGGATATAACGCTTGAAATCAAATACGCCCTGCCGCCAAAAGAAAAAAATTTTTATTCAAAAACAAAATGGGTAAGCAATCTAAAAAATGCCATCCCAAGAGGCTTCTCGCTTATAACCGGAAACATAAAAGCGGATATGGTCAGCCATGAATATTTCAAAAGCAAAGACTTTTATTTTTCAGGCAAACTGAAAAATTTCTCGGGAGACGTGGAAAAAATAAGAGGCGATATATCCATACAATCGGGAGCGGGAACTTTTTTTAAAGTGCAGAAAACCTCTGAAAAAGACAGGTTGTACAATATCGTGGCTTTGCCCGTTCTCATGATGTTTAAACTAAACCGTATGAGCGCTCTTAAATTGGGCGCGACTTTAAAAGATGTTAATTTCTATTCAGTGGGCGGAGATTATTCTTTTGACTCGGGCAAAATACATATTAAAAACTTTTTCATGGATGGAAAAGAATTTTCCGCCTATTCAACGGGCGATTTGGACCTTATGAGTGAGACTATGGACTTAAAAGTTTATACAATATCTAATAAGTATTATTCAATGGGAACTTTGCCTGAATTTTTAACCGATGCCAGCGGTAAACCCGCTTTGGCTTTCAGGCTGACCGGAAAGATGAATAATCCTTCATTTAAAATGCTTAATCCGAAAAAAAGCGGAAAAATTATTAAGACTGCAAAAGATAAAGGCGTGGGAATAAATATTAAAGAGATTAATGAACTTATGAGCGGAGTAAAAAAATAAAAGGAAACATTCCTTATCGGGAGATATAATATTATGGCAAAATCAAGAAAACTGGACACACTGAGCCTTTTACAGGAACACGGAGCTATTTTAAACGGACACTTTCAAATACCCTCGGGCTTTCACACACAAACATATATCCAACCCTCACTCGCGCTCCAATATCCTCATCTCGCGCAAAAGATCGCCAAAGAAATGGCCTCCAAATTTCCGCAGCATATCGATGTGGTAATATCTCCGAGTTTGGGTTCGGTTGTAATAGGCCAGGAAGTGGCCCGCGTTAAAAAAGCCCGCGCCATATTCACGGAAAAAATAAACGGCGTAATGGTTTTAAAAAGAGATTTTAAAATCAATCCGGGAGAAAAAGTTTTGATAGTGGATGATGTTTTCAATATGGGAAGGCTGACCGGAGAAGCGGCAATACTCGCCAAAAGCTATGGCGCGAAACCCATCGGCATAGTTGCCATCGTAGACAGATCAGTCGATCCGCTCCCCCTGAATATTCCCATAAGAGCTTTAATCTCTTATCCACTGGAATTATTTCCGCCGGATAATTGCCCCTTATGCAAACAAAAAATCCCGCTCACAACTCCGGGATCAAATCTACCGCCCGCGGGACACTAACTTATTATGAAAACAGGGTTTATAGCGCTATTGTCAGACTTTGGAACCAATGACCCTTTTGTAGCGACGATGAAAGGAGTAATCCTTTCAAAAGCTCCCAAAGTCGATATCATTGATATCACTCATCAAATTCCGCCTCAAGATATTACGACAGCCGGATTCTATCTTATGAGCAGTATGTCTTATATGCCGAAAAATACTCTTTTCCTATGCGTGGTGGACCCCGCGGTTGGAATGGGAAGAGGCATAATTTGGGCAAAAACAAAAAACTATCAATTCATCTGCCCCGATAACGGCATTATAAGCTGGGTTGAAGAAATAGAACCCGTAATAGAATCCAGATTCGTAAATAATTCCCGCCTTTTCCTGAAAAAAATAAGTTCAACTTTTCACGGAAGAGATATAATGGCGCCGGTAGCCGCTGAAATAGCGAAAGGCTTTCCCGAAAAAAATCTCGGCCCGATATTTACCGAATATAGAAAAAATCCCTTTCCCCGCCAAACAAAAACAGGCAATCGGATAGCCGGAGAGGTAATAGGCATTGATTATTTCGGCAATGTAATAACCAGTATTGACCAAAAATATATAAAAGCCGCGTCCATACTTAACATCGCGAATAAAACCATTAAAGGCATCAAGCTTACTTATGCCTCCGTGGACGACGGCGTCGATCTCGCTTTAATTGGATCTTTCGGTTTCTTGGAATTTTCAGCAAGAGGCGGAAGTTTCGCTAAAAATCATGACATAAAAATAGGACAGAAAGTGGAGGCTATAATATCTCTCGATGAAAACTACATATAAAACAATCAAAATAAGTCCGCGTTGCGAAAAACGCGTGGGAAAAGGCCATATTTGGATATTTTCCAATGAAGTGGAAACCATTGATAAAACAATTGAAGCCGGTTCCATATGCAGAGTTGTAAACTCAGAGGACAGATTCGTCGATTATGCTTTTTTTAATCCTCATAGTCTTATAACCGCCAGACTGCTTAAATATAAAGAACCCAATTTCAATGAAGACGATTATATTTCAAAAAAATTGAACGCCGCTTTGAAATACCGCTTATCTATCGGAGTAAACAAATCCGGAAGAGTTTTCTTTGGAGAATCCGACGGAATCCCCGGCCTTGTGGTTGACAGATACATGAACCCCGAAGATAAATCCTATCTCGTAGTTGAAATGTTTTCAGCCGGCGCGGACAAAATGACCGAGGGCATAATTAAACACTTGGTGGAAATATTTAAACCGGAAGGAGTATTATTAAAAAACACAAATGCTTTTAGAACTCTGGAAGGCCTCACCTTGCACACCAAAATAGGATACGGACAAGTTCCTGAAACCGTTATCATAGAAGAGAATTCTCTGAAATTTGAAGTAAATCTAAAATCCGGCCAAAAAACGGGTTACTTTTTTGACCAAAGAGAAAACCGTAAATTTTTAGAGCCTTATTTTAAAGGTAAAAAAGTTTTGGATATATGCTGTTATAATGGCTCATTCTCTTTGCTTGCCGCCGCTTCCGGCGCCAAAACAGTCTGGGGCATAGACTCCTCCGAAAGAGCTATTGACGCGGCCAAGAACAATGCAAAACTCAATCATCTTGAAGACGATGTCCTCTTTAGACAAGAAGAATATCAGAAAGTTCTGTCAGCTCTTGAAAAAAAACAGCTCCCTGAGCAACCTGACTTTATTCTTTTTGATCCCCCCGGTTTCGTAAAAAACCGCAAAAGCCTGCCTCAGGCGCAAAAACTTTATACCAAAATGAACGCTTCCGCCATCAAAGCTTTGCCTCCGGGCGGCTTATTGGCGACATCTTCATGCTCGCATCATGTTTCAGCTGAAATTTTTTGTGAGATACTGAAAGACGCCGCAGCCAGAGCGGAAAGAAAAGTCTTTATTATGGAATTAAGAGGCCAGGCAAAAGACCATCCCATAATGCTGAATATGCCGGAAACGGAATATCTGCATTTCGCTTTATTAAGAGTGGAATAAAAAAAGACGGTTAAATTAGGCCAAAGCGGGAGACTTTCTTTAATAACGCATTCCTTATTTGTAGCGGTCGCATTACCATGCGACCTACTTTCGGCGATTGGTAAATCCCGCCACACGGCATCGGCGGGCAGGCTGCCCGCTACAAATTTAATCGCAGGGTTCGCAATTTTTTTTCTCTACAGTCTCCGCTGGTTGTTTGGAGGAAACTTTGCGACTACCTCATGGTGTAGTTGCAGAGCTTGCTCTGCCAACTTTGAAATTCCTATACGATAAATTAGGAGTTATTCTAAACCGACATTCTTCCGATAAAGAACCGCGGCGCAAAGACCTTTGTAATATTCAGGGTATTTATCAATTAAATTGCCGCGGCCTTCGGGGCCGAAAACTTTAACTGTTTCTTTAAAATCCACCGGTTCGGCATTAGCGTCATCTTTTAAACCGTAATAATCTAAAGCAAATTTAGTAGCCTTCCAAAAATCACCGATAACCCTATCAACGCCATAGACTACGGGATTACCCGCAATATTCATATCGCCGACTACGGTTCCCAAATTCCTTATAAGCCAACTTTTATGCAAACCAACATACATACCCACAAATCTATAATAATTTTTTCCGGACGCGTCTCTCATACCTTTCACACTGCGTATCATTGACCGCTTATCATGAAATATCTTGGCCAAACTTCCCATTCCCATCGTGATATTGCCATTTGTAGCCAATATCGCCTCATGAATCAACTCTCCTTGAGTTATTTTGCCGTATTGAATGGCGTTTTCAAGACTATCACGCAAATTTCCTGTTTCTTTAAAATTTGGATTAAAATTGGCCTCTCCTGAATTTGCAAACCTTTCCCAATTTAATTTTAAAGAACTGTCTTGATAATCATCGTATGAAACTTGCCGCCCAAGAAATGATTTATAAACCCACGCGGCGCCGTTAAGGTCCACATAAAATTCTCCATCATCATCTTCACCTCCCGCGCCGGAAACACCCAACATGTTTTTTTCCGTTTTAACGACGGCATTAACACATTCCACAATTCCGGCGCAATTTGTATCGGATATCGCGCCGTCATAATCAAATTGGCATTTCTTTATTCGGGATACAAACGCGTTTCTTGTCATTGACGGAATTCTTAAAAATGATTTTTTTAGAATAGAAGTATCCCCGCCAAATTTTTGCGAGCAGGCATCCAACATCTTGGGATAAAAATCGGGAGTTTCTTTACTTTCAACCGCTATGGAATTTACAGCGGACGGAATATTTTCGTTTTCATATGAGCGAACAACCTCTGCATCAAAAGAGCCCGCTTCTTCAAACGAAATATCCGAGGGAGCATCACGCCAATCGGAAACGATAACAGCCGACGGGGCCCTTGCGATATAAATAAGCAAGCCCAAAATGAAAACCGTATTAATAATTGGAATCGTATATTTTTTCATAAAACATCCCATGATTGGGCGAATCTAAAATCCTTAATACTACACAGCTTATTTTACCTTTACCATGTCAATATTAGTATACATTACCCCCTTGACATAGGAAGTGCCATTAGACCTATATAGGATTAGGCCCTTAATTTTCCTAATAAAGATATAGTGAAAGTTTAAGAAAGGATACTCTTTACAACTCCAAGGATTTCTTCTTTGGTGGAAGGCTTGGTAATATAAGATTTAGCGCCATAGCCCATAGCCTGCCTAATCTCGGATAAACTCCCCTCTACCGTTATCATAACAACCGGAATACTCATTGTGGCGGGATTTTCCTTTATCGCCTTACAAGCTTCCAATCCATCCATTTTAGGCATATGAATATCAAGCAATATAAGAGAAGGAAGTTCTTTCAATGAGGCATTAACAGCTTCTTCTCCGTTTTCCGTCTTTATAACATCAAAACCCTCTTCTTCAAGAATCGTAGTTAAAAGTTCCAACATCTGCAAATCATCATCCGCTATAAGTATTCTGTCTAAATTTTTCATAAAATTTTCTTATTATTAAAAATGAGGCCCCCAATATCGCCCACTAAACTGCTTAAAACTAAATTTGCCTCGAGTTGGAATCGGACCAACGACACCTGGTTTTTCAGACCAGTGCTCTACCACTGAGCTACCGAGGCAAACTAATTACTTCTGTATTGGTAATAATAGCATTTTTTGGAAAAAACTTTAAATTTTTAGACTCAATTTATAATCTAAAGATATTTCAGGTTCCCAGATTAACTCTATCAGTCTGGATGGGTTTCTGTCAGCATTCCGTCTACCAAATCCAGATGCCGAGTATATAGCCCTTTATCGACAAGAGAGTCATGGGTTATATCAAAAACAATCTTTCCCTCAAGGGAAAATAGCTTTTTCTTCAAATCCGCCAGCTTACGCTGTGTTTTGATATCAAGGTTAGTATCAAGCTCGTCTATAACGATAATATCCGCATCATGCATTTTCAGGAGCAGTTTTATGATAAGCAATTTTCTCTTCTGTCCAGCCGACAGATTGGATCCCCGGTAATCTGTGCTCAAATCCTTGGACTTACTCTCCCCTTCAAAGAAGTCCCACTCATTCAGTAGCTCTTCGAGCTGTCCTTGGGTCACATCATGTCTTGTTACCGATCTATAGTATTCCAACATCACTCCGTTGAGATAATGCTCTTCCTGTCCGATATATAGAATTCTCTTCTGCAATTCATCCGAACGATAATCGCTACGCAGCCTTCCATTGATTAGTATTTCGCCGGTTGTGGGATGAAGAATGCCGGTGAGCAGATTGATTAATGTTGTCTTCCCGCTACCATTGCCCCCGCGCAGATGAATAGTATCCCCTTTCGAAATTGATAGATTGAGATCTTTCAGAATTGATACCGGCTTCTGAGTATAGGCAAAAGAAACACGATTCAATTCCATACTTTGAATTTTAGAAATCGGAACATCTCCTGACTTGGGCACCTTGAGCGACATAATATTTTCTATATGGTCGAACGAGGGAATCGAAGCTCCGGCCAGCGATAGTATAGATTCTATTTCATAAGCATAACTGAAGACCATGTTTGTGTAAAAAAGTATTAGCACGATGTTGCCTATCGAGGTAGTCTTGTACACCAAAATGATGTAAGTAATAACTAGGATAGAGAATATGTAATTTATATTATCAAGTATCTTACTGTAGATGACCTGTACTTTATCATTTGATAAAGCGTGTTCAATGAAGGAGTCGTTCAATGATTCATGAATCTGCTGATAGTCATCAAAGTTCATATTGGTTCTTATCGATCGCAGACTCTCCACATAAACATCAAGGAAGGCTGATGTTTTCTTGAATTCCTTGTTAACCATAGAAGCCGTTTCTTTAATGCGGCGCCTGGAGTAATTAGATACCCACATCCCTAATACAAAGGAAACCATAAGTATCAGGCCGATCTTTATATCAAGAACGAAGAGGATACTGAATATCAATAACAGAATGAGCCCCTTGGCAAACAGGCTAGTAGTAAAATTCGCCATACTGCGGAAAATATC
>DAOWCC010000177.1 GCA_030639665.1 Elusimicrobiota bacterium
CCAAATGCGGCCAGCCCATAGATTCGGGAGAGCATTGCTATTCTTGCAGAAAATTAAAGACAAAGCCCAAATGCTCTTTTATAAGATCCGCCTTTATCTTTAATGAACAAATGCGCTCCGTCATTCATGAATATAAATATATAAACAAACCTTATCTTTCAAAAACGCTGGGACTGTGGATGAGGGAAGATTTAAAAACAAACCCTGAATTTAAAGAGTTTCGTTTTTTATTGGCCGTGCCGCTGGCAAAAAAGAAATTGGCGCAAAGAGGTTTTAATCAGAGCGAACTATTGGCCGACGGCATGGCCGTGAAAAAAGATTTTAAAGTTATAAAAAACGCCATTACCAGAACTAAAAATACCGCGTCTCAAACAACCTTAAATAAAGAAGAAAGAAAAACCAATATATCAAACGCTTTCAGCATTTCAAAGCCCGAACTTATAAAAGGAAAAAATATAATTTTGATTGATGATGTCGCCACAACGGGAAGCACTCTGCAGGAACTGGCGAAAACACTTAAAGAAGCTGGAGCGAAAAAAATAGCCGCTTTTACACTTGCGAGAGAAACATAAGTTAGAAAGCAGATAGCAGAAATCAGAGAAGAGTGAACGGCCTGAAAAAAGACAAGTATTAAGGGTACATAAAAAAAACAGAGATTATAGAAATTAGAGAATAGGAAAATAGGGAATTTACTTTATTTGTTTTTTTAGTTACTGCTTTCTGCTATCTGATTTCTACTTTCTATCTTAGAACTCCATATCCAGAATATACGCTGAATACGGCGGCATGTTTTCTATTTTAAGCCCGTCTTGAATATCGCTTGAATTAAATGAAATAAATCTGCCGGATAATTCTTCAAATAATGCCGTATTATCATCAGCCGATTTAATTTTGGTTTTTATTATTCCGGAAGAAATCTCCGAAGAATAATTGACAATCACAATCTTAACCGTTCTCATCTGCGACCACGACCAGCTTAAAATATTTATATTGGTTTTATTATCTTTATGAAACCGGCCGGCTTCAAGCAGATTCCATTCTCCGCCGTGAAAAGCTGGATGATCAACTATTTTAAGAAGTTTCTCATAAAACTTTCTAACATTTTGATCCGCCGGACAATCGTAATCAATAACTTGCACGGGAACTTTAACAAGTTCTCCGTCCAATTGCTCATCCTGATAAAACCTAAGCCCTTTAATGGTGGACATTATAATGGCCGCGGCTTTCGCTTTTTCAGGGCCGAATGATTCAATTGAAGAAGCTTCGTCATGATTGTCTATAAATCTAACCGACCGTTTTTGATATAGTTTTTCAGCTCTTAAATGCCCGCGAATATTACCCGTGTCATTGCCTTTTAAACGGTCGTAAATAACTTTATCATAGGTATAGTCAAAACCCATCTTCTGAAAACGCCATTCAAGCCCCCAATAAACCTCCGCTATAAAAACAAATTTGGGATATTTCTTTTTAACTTTTTTTATAGCTTGTTCCCAGAATTCCCTGCCGGGTTTATTAGCTTCTTCTTTATTTAAAAGCCAGCCCCATGTGCCTTCATAAATCTCGTTTAATGTCAGCATGACCATATCACATCTGACACCGTCCGACACATCGGCTATATTCATTAAAACTTGAAGCATCATTTCGCGCGCGCGCGAATCGAAAAAATTAAGCTGAGCGGTATCGGTCCACGGCGGGAAATTGGGATCTCGGCCATAGGCGATGTATTTTTTTTCGCCGTTTATATCCGTTTCAAAAAATTGACCGGGATGCGCGGCATAATCTTCGGCGCTGACATTGATAAAACACTCGGGACATTTAGCTATAAAGGAATTATCTTTTGATAAATGATTTGAAACAAAATCAAGAAACAATCCGATGCCCAAAGCGTTTAATCTTTCTTTAAGAGCTTTGATTTCCCATTCAAAACCCAAATGAGAATTAAGTTTATATTCAAAAATGGAATAAGGGGACGCGCCTATTTTTTCCTCGTTAAACTCAGGAATAATTTTTTTAGCGGCCAGAATAATTTCCGGGTCTTTTTTCGCGATTTGAGCTGAAGCGGGACTTGGCTCCCATACGCCCATAAGCCAAATCACATCAAAGCCCAAATGCTTAATTTTCAATAATTCTTCTTCGGGAATAGTTGAAAGAGTTATATCTTCCGAATATTTTTTCCTAAGCTGATTTATCCAAAGTCTCGCGTTAATTTCGATTAAATGAGGATTTGAACGAAGCAAACAACCTCCCATGCGCTATAAAAAATAATAATTTGGCGCCCCAAGCGCCAGAATTCTATTATATATAATTAATTGAGGTTAATTATTTTATATTCACCGGGATTAAGATTTAAGGTTATTTGATATTCGGGAATATAAACCGAAGTGGAATTCCATGTTATATTGCCGATAACCGCTTTTTTCAGAGCAGGATTTGATTTGGAAACCATTATATAGCCCGACCATAAACCGCCATATCGCGGCCAAAGAGGCTCAATATCATAATCGCCCATTTCACTTCTTATATTGCCGGAAATCGAAAACACATTCTGATAAGTTTCTTTAACCCATGTTTCGCCCCCGCTCCAATCAATCTCGGTAGGCACGCTAAAAGGCAATGGTTTATGTTCCGTGGGTATAGCGGCATTGTATCCTATTTCGGCGCCTGAATAGACCATTACGGAGCTTGGCATAAGCATAGTCATCATGAGAGCGGCCGGGAGCCTTTTGCCGTAAACCGTTTCGGGAGCGGGCTCATCGTGATTGCCCACAAAAACAACCGCTCCGGCGCCTCCGTTTTGCCAGGCGAGAAAGGCCACTCTGTTTATGGAAGCGCTCATTTCATAACTGTTTCCCGCCGCGCTTGTTTCATACCAGCCGGTTTGACCTTCGGGCCGGCCCGTTTCATATTTACTGTAAATGGCGTCAAAACCGCAAGCCGATAAATCTTCCTGATAAGAATAGGCTTCCGCTATAAAAGCCACCGACGCTTTAGCCGATTTCACTTCTCTTATCATAGGCCTATAAAATTCTTCATGAGGCATGCTTTTTTGCCAAGTTCGAGAGAAAGTATTATTTAAATCAAGATGCGCCATATCCACCCTGAAACCGTCAATATCAAACTTGGTTACCCAGCCTTTAAGTATTTCAGTCATTCGGCTTCTTAGTTTTTCATTGCTGTAATTGACCTGAGCGGTATCAATCCAAGTGGACACTCCTCCGCCATATTCAAAACCGCCATTATTGACGCAATATTTTTTTTCATTAAAATAATGTTCAAAATATCCGTCTTTCGGACAAATTCCATCATAACGAAAATTAAGAAAATAATCGGGATCTTCATGCAGAAGTTTTGAATCAAGTGAGGTGTGATTGACAACAAAATCAACCATAACCCTTAAACCCGCCATATGCGCTTTTCTGACAAAACCTTTGAATTCTTCTTCCGTGCCCAAATCGGGATTAACGGTGGAATGGTCGCTTATGGAATAGGGAGAACCGCCGCCGGTGCCGGTTTGTCCTTTCTTACCTATCGGCAATATGCCCATGGGCCATACCGTGTCAAAACCCATTCTTTTAATTACATCAAAATCAGCTATGGTAAAATCCTTAAAGAACAGTGTTTTTTTTGAATCCGCGGGAGATTTAAAACCGCCGGTTTCCCTTCTGCCCGCGGCATTATAAGCGCGGGGAAATAATTCATAAATTCTCGCTGTTTTAATCCACCCGGCGCTATCGTATTGCTTCATATTCTCCTGAAGGCCCTTTGTATAATGCTCCAAAATGAGATTTAATCTGTCGTTTTTCTCAAACGGTGTAAGATTGGATTTTTTCAGTTCATTTAAAGCGTCTCTGAGTTCTTTTGTCCAACCGACAGGGGCGAGCAAATAGTCCAAATATGTGAAATAATCATTAAGCTGATGAATAAACTTATCCGCGCCATATTTATTTTCAAGTTCTCTTTTAGTCCAGAAAAACCCCTCAAGACCCACGCTCTGCGATTGAGCGTTCCACCCCTCCTCTTTATGCCTGAATTGAAAATGCCTCATGGCGGGATTACTGCCGTCCCAAAGTCCGCTCGACATTACTTGCCGAAGCTCGGAAATATATTCCTGTCGAGTATATTTTAAATCCAACTTGGGTAAAGATAAATCTTCGAAAGTGGGAACACTGCCGTCAAAATACGCGGAAGCGTCTTGCCGCCGAGATTCTAAATCGGAAATACTAAAACTATTGGTTGAAAGTCCGCAAAAAAGGAAAGAACAAATAATTAAAATATTAGAAAAAAAACCATATCCCATAAGCCCTCTCTATGTATCTTATATATACCTATATATATCGCTCATAAACCATTGATTTACAAGTAGCTTTGGGCCTAATTATATTTTCCCCAAAAGACCCATGAGTAAATTAACCGCCATTCCGGCGGAACTCTTTATGAAACACTACCACGAAGGCACGAAAGACTGAAAGCACGAAATATA
>DAOWCC010000231.1 GCA_030639665.1 Elusimicrobiota bacterium
ATTCAAACTTATATTAAATAGGGTGGGATACTCTATAAAAAAATAAACACAGGATAAAAAGCGATAGTGATGTTTCCAAAGCAGAACTCTTCGGAGCTCCGCTTACGCATACAGCGGAGTGAGATAGAGAGGGGCGGGATTAGCTCGTGCCGACCCCGGTTCTGACTGGAAATATCACTGTCGTTCATACCTAAGAACGAACATCCTCAACTCTTAAACTCTTTATACTTACTTATAAAATTTTTGAGCTTCTTTTTGAAATTTCCAAACGGTATCAAGATTATCTTCCAAAACTTTCTTGTCTTCTATCTCTTTATAAGTGTTCTTATCCATTACCTTCACGCCTGAAAACCTCTGCGCCGATAAAGGCGCGACAATGGTAATATCATCTTTTATAATAGCCGCGCTGTCCCAAGAAAAAGCGCTTACAAAATCTCTTTTATTTTCAATCAGCATATTCGCGCCATTGGAATAATCTTTAACCGGATTTTTAACATTCAATAAATTTAAAATAGTCGCGGGCAAATCCAAATGGCTTGTAAAATTCGAGTAAACCTTATGTTTCTTTCCCGGCGCGCGCATAACCATTGAAACTTTTATTTCCTCTTCGCTATAGGCCTGATTATGGCCGTGATAGCCTTTCTCAAAAAATGGTTCGCCGTGATCCCCGGTTACAACTATTATGGTATTTTCCAATTCTCCTCTTTTCTTAATATCTTCAACAATATCTCCGACAAGAGAATCAAAAAAATGAATTGAATTTTTAAATTTATTAAAAACCGGCAGAACCTTCTTTTTGTTGAAAGTCAGATAATTGAATGAATGAGCAGCGGGTTTAAATTTTTCCATCTCTTTCGGATAGGAATAATTGCCGTGCGAAGCGTCAAAAAAGAGAAAAGCGAAGTAAGGCTTTTTACCGTCCCTTTCAGACAGAAACTTCCTAAATTCATTGGCTATCTCAGTATCTCTGCCTACTTTATCCTTAGCCTTGGGTTCATCATATATATCTTCCCGGGGCACATTTACAAAACAGGTTTTATTAAATTCGGGAAAACTTAATTTAACAGCCGCGTAAATCTTAAATCTATAATCCAATTCTTGAAGAACATCCATCATAACCGGGCTTCGCCGCTCGCCTAGAACATTAAACCAATAACTGCCGTAGAGCCCGTAAAAAAGAGAGAATATTCCAAACCTGGTGCAATTTCCCCCGCTATAATGATTTTTAAATACAAGAGACTTCTTGGCCAAATCATAAGTATTGGGCATTATATCCGCCGTCATCATATCGTATCTTACGGCTTCTCCCACAAGAAAAATAATATTGGGTCTCTTATTTGGTTTTCCGTTAAATGTAATTTTATTCTTGGGATAATCCAGCCGGGAATTCTTTTTGCTTAATTTTACTTTTACCTTTTTATCCACTTTTACACCTAAATATTTAATGGCAAAATGTTTTATCGTAAGCGGCTGATATAAAGGAAACACCTTATGATTTCTGGTTATAAAAACATTATCTTTCAAATCGCCGTAAGCGTACATGCCTTTATCCGCGAGAACAAATAAAAACAAAGCTGTCACCGCGATAATTTTCCTTTTTTTATTTATAAATTTATTTTCTTTGGACGAAAGGCGCATAAACCATATTTCAAAACCTACTACGACAAGCAATAAAAAACCCGCGAAAATTTGCATTCCCAAACCCTGTTCCAGAGTCGCGAACCCCGCCTTGCTGGTAAGTATATTCATAACCATCGGATTTATATGAAATTTGAATATTTTATATATCGCCACATCTATAATAAGCGTCATCTGAACAAGAATATAAATCGGAATATAAAAATATCGTCCACGCTTAAAGAGAAAGAAGGGAAAGGTCAAAAGCGCTAAAACCGCGTGAATCATAAAAGTGTTTGAGATATAAGCGATAAATACAAAAAATATTTCCTGAGCATTAGAACTAATACCGCCAAAATAAGGGATACCTATAAGAAGCGAAAGAGCTACATTTAAGATTAAAAATGGAAATATAATGTTTGTTTTTTTATTAGTTATAGCCATAAATTAATACCGCTCCTCTAATTTTACTATAATTAGTATCTAGTATAATAATAACGAGGTTTTCAACTAAACTCGCTGGTTTAACAAATCCTTATTCCTTGGCGCCTTGTTGCCGAATCACCTTGTCGCCTAACTAGAGAGTATTATAATTATGAATCTTAAAACCGTAGAAAATTTTTTAACATTGCGCGGCCATAAAAAGTTCCGCGTAAGACAAATTCAGAATCTTATATATAAAAACTTTATTTCCGATTGGAATGAAGCCACCATATTGCCCAAAGATTTAAAGGAAGACCTTTTGCAAAAAATTGACATACTTTCGTTTTCCGTTAAAAAAACCGTTAAATCCAAGAATTCAAATTCCGTAAAAGCCTTGTTTGAATTGCATGATAAAAACTTCATTGAAACGGTATTGCTTGAAACCTCATCCGGAATTTTTAGTGTCTGCATCTCAACACAAGTCGGCTGCGCGGTAAAATGCCCTTTTTGCGCGACCGGAAAACTCGGTCTTAAAAGAAATTTAAGCGAGGAAGAAATCACCGATCAAGTTTTATTCTGGAATCAATATCTTAAAAAAGAAAAGATTGAAGGAAAAATCGTCAGCGTGGTTTTTATGGGCATGGGCGAACCCTTTTTTAATTATGACTTAACGGCTC
>DAOWCC010000195.1 GCA_030639665.1 Elusimicrobiota bacterium
CACAAAAACAGGAACTGCGCCGTATTGAATAATCGGAGTAACCGTAGTGGGAAATCCGGCCGCAACAGTTATTACTTCATCTCCTTGTTTTATACACCGTTTACCAAGTTTGGGAGAAGTTAAAGCCATAAAAGCCACTAAATTTGCAGAAGAGCCGGAATTTACCAAAGAACAATATTTTACGCCTAAAAATATTGAAAATTCCTTTTCAAATTTATCCACATATCTGCCGGCCGTAAGCCAAAAGTCCAAAGAAGAATCCACAAGATTTATCATTTCTCTTTTATCATAAAGCCTTCCGCCATAATTGACAAAATCTTTTCCCGGAACAAAACTTTTCTTCTTGTGAAAAAGATTATGATATTGGGCAACCTTCTCAAATATTTCTTTTCTTAAAGCTGATTCTGTTTTCTTTTTCATATTTTCCTATACTCTCTTACTTTTGCGCTTTTTTTACGCTCAACGCTATAAACACTAAAATTTGAGTTTTTTATTCGCCGTTAAGTCGTTGACTCCTTAACCCTTCAACTCTTATGACTCCTCAACTCTTTTCCATATATTCATTTATTTGCTTCAAGCACATCTTATGCAAATTTTCTTTCTTTTTATATGCCAAAGTCCATTCAATTGTTTTATCGATAGCCTTAGCTAAATTCCATCTTGGAATCCAATTCATTTCTGTCTTGGCTTTTGAGCAATTAAGCTTAAGATAATGAGCTTCATGAGGATGCCTGCCTTTATCTATCGTATAAACCGCATTATTGCCCCATTTCGCGCACATTCGTTTTACTATCCATTCAACGGGCTTGGCATCCGTGTCTTTAGGTCCAAAATTCCACGCGCAGGCGTATTTATTGCCATTTTTATAAAGCTTTTCCGCCAGACTTAAATACCCGCTTAAAGGCTCCAAAACATGTTGCCAAGGTCTTATGGCCTTTGGATTTCTAATTAAGACTTTCTTCCCTTTTGAAATGGCTCTTATGATATCAGGAATTAATCTATCATCCGCCCAATCGCCTCCGCCAATAACATTACCGGCTCTTGCAGACGCTAAAGCCACTCCATGCTTTTTATATTCCTTGAAATTAAAAAATGAATTTCTATATGCCGATGTCACAATTTCAGAACATGCCTT
Source organism: Elusimicrobiota bacterium (assembly GCA_030639665.1). GTDB lineage: Bacteria > Elusimicrobiota > Elusimicrobia > Elusimicrobiales > UBA9959 > JAKLQJ01. Next base: position 1,136 of record DAOWCC010000195.1, read on the forward strand.
ACTGCTTGAATAGGGGTCATAACCGCCAAGAGGTTCACTTTCTTTATACCCTCTAAGATGCTCCTTGTTTTCATAACATTTATCGGTGGTGACATTAACTATGGCTTTGACTGCTTTACATTTTCTCGCGGCTTCAAAAAGGTTCACCGTGCCCATAATATTGGTTTCATAAGTCTCATGCGGATTTTTATAAGATTCCCTAACAAGAGGCTGAGCCGCCATATGAATTATAATTTCGGGTTTAAACTTCAAAATACTCTTTTCAAGTTTTTTTCCATCTCTTATATCGGCAATAATTGTTTTCGTTATTTTATCCACTTGGCATAGCTTAAAAATACTGGGTTCAGTCGGCGGTTTAAGAGCATATCCCATAACTTTAGCGCCCATAGCATTAAGCCATATGGCAAGCCAAGAACCCTTAAAACCCGTATGACCGGTCAGGAAAACCCGCTTTCCACGCCAAAACTTGGCGTGTAGAGGCGTAGAGGCATAGAAGCGTAGAGGCATAGTATTTTTTTTATTTAGTTTGTTTTTCATTTTGATTTAAGGCTTTTCCTAAGCGCATTTAACATTTTTCCTAAAACTTCAATTTTAAAATGAACTTCTATTTCATTTTCAATATACCCAAGTTCTTCACATATGACTAACACACCATCAACCTCGCAAAGTGATGCGAATGATATATTAAGAAAATTTAAAAAATCTTTTGTAGTTTTTCGATTCTTCCCTTCAACTATATTGAGCGAAACTGAAACTACCGCTCGTTTAAGCTGTTGCTTTAAATTATATTCTTCAGATAATGGAAGTTTATCCGCCACCTTATAAACTTCTTTTATAACTTTAATACTTTCATGCCAAACCTTTAGCTCTTTATACAAACCAACTGTCATATTTCCTCACTATTTTATACTTCTATGATTTGCCGTTGCCATACCTCTATACATCCACACCTCTAACCATCTATATTGTTCTTCCAAATTTTCCAAGGAGCTTTCCTATCATGCCAAAGATTCTCCAGATCTATTTTATCTCTCAAGGTATCCATACATTTCCAAAAACCATCATGTTTATATGTGGATAATTGCTTTTCTCTAACAATCTTTTCCAAGGGTTCTCTTTCCCATGTACAAGCGTCATTTTCTATATAATTAAAAACTTCAGGTTCAAGCACAAAAAAACCGCCATTTATCCAAGAACCGTCACCTTTAGGTTTTTCCAAAAAAGACAAAACATTATCGTTTTTATCTAAATTTAAAGCGCCAAATCTGCCTGCAGGCTGAATGGAAGTCATTGTGGCAAGCTTAGCGCTTTCTTTATGAAACTTCACAAGATTTTTTATGTTAACATCGGCCACGCCATCACCATAAGTAAGCATGAATGGTTTATTACCGACATATTTTTCAATCCTTTTTATCCTGCCTCCCGTCATAGTCTCCATGCCGGTATCTATGAGAGTGACCTTCCAAGGTTCAGCTTTCTGATGATGGATTTCCATCTTATTGTGCTTCATATCAATGGTTACATCCGCCTGATGCAAAAAATAATTGGCGAAATATTCTTTTATCATATAGCCTTTATAACCCAGACAAATGACAAAATCATTAAACCCATAATGTGAATAAATTTTCATTATATGCCATAGCATAGGCTTGCCACCTATTTCTATCATAGGCTTTGGCTTTAAATCGGTTTCCTCGCTTATTCTGGTTCCCATTCCACCGGCTAATATAACCACTTTCATAAACAGCTCTCCTCGTAAAAAAACTTTTTCAATAATTATTTGTCAAATAATTATATTTTACTATATATATAATTATTATTATAAAATCGAGCCTAAATCTGTGGATATGAGTTTAATGGACTAATTTGCCAGGTACTCATCAATTACCCATTTGGTAAACGGAAAACTGCTTGTAAAGGCGGGGCTTACGGCATTTAATATATGAATGCTGTTTTTATCGCCTTGAACAATAAAGTCCTGCACAAGTTCAAGGGTTTTAATATTCAGCAATTGAGCCCTAATTCCGGGTTTTCCCCATTGATTAAAGCCCTTTGTGTTTATCTCTTTAACAAGGCCTCTGGCAAGACCCGTAAAATGATTTCTCCAATACTTTAGTATTTCATGAAAAGCCAATGTTCTAAACCCAAAGGCATTGGTTAAAAACAATTTTGCTTCATAAATCATGATTGAAATAAACTCCGATATCTTAAAATTTTCAAAACCGGAATAATTTTCCCGCCAAAAAGCAGGCATGGAGGTCGGCCCTATTTTTATGCCTCCGTCAACAGTAACCGTATAATGAACACCCAAAAAAGGATTTAAAATATTTGGAACGGGATATATATTGGTTCTAACGGGCTTATCTTGAAAAGTGTATTTAAGATATATCCCCTTAAATGGAATAATTGTAAAATCTTCACAGAAGCCGTAATCTTTGGCGATCTTATCCGCATATAAACCGGCGCAATTTATAATCTTACCGGCCTCTATAGACTCATCTTTCTGAGTTATTATTAAATTAGCTGAAACCCTTTTTTTATAGCCCTCATTAAACCGTATGGACACGCCTAAATCTAACAGTTCTTTTTTCAAAGCTTGGCATACTTCAATGGGGTCTACCGTCGCGGTTGTGGGAGAATAGAGGGCTTTTTGAAATGTTTTGGCATTAGGTTCTATTTCTTTTAATTTTTTTTCATCAATTATTCGCACATCAACGCCGTTAACTTTTCCCCTTTTCTCAAGTTTATAAAGGGACTTTAATTCTTTCTCATCACGAACAACCACAACTTTTTTACATTCATTAATTTTTAAACCTTTTTCCCTGCAATACTTTTTCA
>DAOWCC010000137.1 GCA_030639665.1 Elusimicrobiota bacterium
ACGCTTAATGCTATGTGTAAAACAAAGACTGAAAGGAGTTTCAAAGAACAATTAATAAGAGCTTGACAACATAGTTGCTTTACAAAGCTAGATGGAGGAAGCCCCTTCGGGGTTATTGTTTTATAACATGACGAAATTAGTCAAACCTTCAACAGTTTGTAAAAACAAACCCCAAAAATGTAAACTGTTTCGAGTATCGTCTAAGGTGATAATGCATGAATCTTAAAAAAGAAATATGAAAAGAAAAGATAAAGCCAAACCGAAATCTAAACTTCCGACAAAACGAAAATATAGTTTTGATGATTATATTGAATTTGCCAGCCAAATGAATGAATTTATGGGACATCCGCGAAAACCCTTTGAACCGATAAAAGGCAAACACTTTAAATTATGAACAAAGTAGGCGCAAAAAAAGCACAAAGCAAATCTCCCCCCTTTTGCAAAGGGGGTTAGGGGGATTTTGACAGGATAAAGAAAAGTCTCCCGCCTATGGCGGGACTAATTTATAATTAATGGATATACATTATGACATCATGGCCTAAAATAAAAAACAGATTGGGACTCATCCTTCTCTTCTTATCGGATATAGCCACTTTGGCGCTAATTTTCTATATATCCGTTTTCATAAGAATAAATTTTCTGCCTAAACTATCTTCTTCTCTCCCTGTTTTTAATCAAAATCTTGAAATCTATTGGTGGATATTTATTGTCTGGCCCATAATCATGATTTATGAAGACGGTTATTCCAAGAGATTCGCTTTTTGGGATGAAATGAAGTTTTTAACCAAATCCTCATTTTTCGCTTTAATCACCATATTCGCGATACTTTTCATAAGTAAAAAAGGACCGGATTTTTCAAGAACACTCATACTGACAATGACGGCAATCGCTTTCCCATTATTTCCTATAATCAGACCCTTTTTCAAAAAAATTCTTTTCGCATTGGGACTTATGAAAAGAAAAGTTCTTATAGCGGGTTCCGGCCCTGCGGCTGAAACAGCATTAAAATCCATTCTAAATGAACCCAATTTAGGTTATGAAATAGCGGGTTTTATAGATGATAATCCTCTGCAAAAAGAAATTGGCGGAATAAAAACGCGCAAAGGCTTAAATCAAATTGAACGCTATATAAAAAAAGCCGGCATACATGATGTGATTGTGGCAAAACCGGAACTTAAAAGAGATGAAATCGCAAGACTTATAAACCATATCCAACATAAAGCCGAAAACACTCTGTATCTTCCTGATATTAAAGGAATAGCCGTATCAGGCACTGAATTAAAGTACTTTTTCCAAGAGCAAGCCTTGGTTCTTGAAATCAAAAATAATTTAGCCCAACCGCTTAACTATATCTCCAAACGACTAATCGACTATATCTCAGCAATATTCATATCGCTAATTTTATTTATTCCCATGATAGCAATAATCATCAAAATAAAACTGACAAGCAAAGGCCCCGCTATATACACACAAAAGCGAATAGGCAAAAATGGAAAATTATTTTTATGTTATAAATTCAGAAGCATGTATCAAGACTCTGAGGAAAGATTAAAAAACATTCTCGCCACAAATCCTGAAGCAAAAAAAGAATGGGAAACATATTGGAAACTTAAAGATGATCCCCGCATAACAGAAACGGGAAAATTTCTGCGTAAAACATCACTTGATGAGCTTCCCCAATTATTAAACATCTTGAAAGGTCAAATGAGCTTAATAGGCCCAAGACCTTATTTGCCGCGCGAATGGAAATTTATAAAAGAAGAAAGCCCCATAATACACGCTCTTCCCCCCGGCATAACGGGCTTATGGCAAGTAAGCGGAAGAAACAATCAGGATTATAATTATAGAATTACCATGGATAGCTGGTATGTAAAAAACTGGGATTTATGGCTGGATATAATGATTCTATTTAAAACGGTGGGAGTAGTTATTAAAAGAGACGGCGCTTGCTGATTTGTTTTTTTCCTTCCAAGACAAGTTCTGTCATATTACTCATTATCTTTTCTTTATCGTACACATCATTCAGCAATGTCTTGGAATTTTTGGCAAACGCTTTAAGATTATCCCTTAGAGAATAAAACTTCAAAAAACCGTCACGGATATCTTCAATGTTTTCATGTTGAGAGCATAATCCTATATCATATTTTTCAACCATGTTTTTAACTTCCCCGCTCATAATGCAAAAAATGGGTTTTTCAAAAGCTAAATAAGCCTGAAACTTGGCGGGCACGGTTAAAGCAAAAATAGGTTTTTCCTTAAGAGATATTATCATCGCGTCACTTGCCACAAAATATCCCGGCATATCCGATTGCTTTTGGCGGCCATGAAACACCACTCCCTTTATTTTTTCATCAGCAACCAATTTCTTAAGATAATCAAGACTGGAACCGTCTCCAACCATATTTAACTGAATATCGGAATTTTCTTTTTTCGCCAAACCGAATCCTTTTATTATCGGGCCTAAATCCTGCAAATTCCCAATATTACCGGCAAAAGTAAAATTAAATTTATCTGAAAGTTTTATTTCTTTTGAAGCCGCTAAATCTCCTTGATTAATAACTGGCCAATTTGGAAAAAAATGGATAGGTTTATTTGGAGCATAAGGAACCACTCTGCTTCTAAAACCTTCACATGAAACAAAAATCAAATCACAACCCTTGTATATAAACCTGACCAGATTATCAATAAAAAAAGAAAGCAGTTTTGTTTTATGAAAACCATAGGCATAAACCATATCGGGCCATATATCCTGAACCCATATAGTCACATGTTTTTTATAAAGATTTCGCAAAAGAAATGTGGGAAACCCTACGGTCAATGGCCCGGTATCATAAACAAATACCCTGTCATATTTTTTACCTATAAAAAGCGCCGCTATGGTCGAAACCAAAGCAAAACTAAAGTAATTCAATAATTTCAAAAACAATGAATCCCTATATCCGGTTATGGTAAAGAATCTCCATATTTTTATTCCATTCCACTCTGTTTTTTGAAATAATCGGTTTGAATAGCCTTGAAAAACTTTGGCAAACGGATAGCTTGGAACTTGAGTTAAAACTTCAACACTAAATCCCTTTTTCATCCATTCTTGTGCGAGTTCATTTATTATAAACTCTTCAGGATAAAACCGTTCAGTTATTATGAGAATTTTTGGATTATTTAAAGCCATAGAAACCACTGCGCCATAAGAACTCAGGAATTAATTTTAATATTAAACCTTCCAGACAGTTCTATTTACATAATCAACATAACTGACTATTATGCGAAGAACTTTCTTGGATACATTATCGGTGTCATAATCAGAAATAAGTTTAAATTGCCTATTCTTTTTGCAATGCTGGGATACAACTATATCAACCGATTGCATAATCCTTTCGGATTTCAAACCACACATAATCAATGTGCCTTCATCCATACCTTCCGGCCGTTCGTGAGCCTGCCTTATGGTAACTGCCGGGAAATCAAGAATTGAAGACTCTTCCGTTATTGTGCCACTGTCTGAAACAACACAATAAGCGTTTTGCTGAAGTTTTACATAATCGAAAAACCCCAGAGGCTTCATTAAACTTATCCTGGAATCAAGCCCTGAAATTTCAAGTTCATCCAATTTCTTTCTTGTTCTCGGATGAGTGGATACTATTATGGGTTTCTTATATTTTTTTGCCAAGGCATTTAAAGAATCAAAAAGATTCCTAAAATTTTCCTTACTATCAATATTTTCTTCTCTGTGAGCGCTGATAACAAAATAACCGTCTTTTTTAAGTTTAAGGCGTTTAAGAACATTTGATTTTTTTATCTTGGGCAGATACTTTAAAAGTATCTCTTTCATCGGCGTGCCGGTCTTAATAACTGTTTCAGGCTTGATGCCTTCCGCAATCAAATATTTCCTGGCATGCTCCGTTGAAGTCATATTAATATCACTCAAGTGGTCCACCACTTTACGATTAAGTTCTTCAGGCACTCTTTGATCAAAGGACCTGTTTCCCGCTTCCATATGAAAAATAGGGATTTTTCTGCGCTTGGCTGTTATAACTGACAAACAACTATTTGTATCGCCATAAAGCAATATGGCATCTGGTTTTTCCTTTTCCATAATTTCATCAGATTTCGCTATTATGTTTCCTATAGTTCCGGCAAGAGTTTTAGCAACTGAATTCAGGAAATAGTCAGGTTTTCTTATTTCCAATTCTTTAAAAAATATTTCATTAAGCTCATAATCATAGTTTTGCCCCGTATGAACCAAAACATGTTTAACATGATCTTCAATTTCTTTCATAACAAGGCTCAGCTTTATTATTTCCGGCCTGGTTCCAACAATGGTCATTACTTTTAAAGGCATATTTTCTCCCAATTTTCAAAAAATTCTATTTAAGAAATTCCCCGTCTTCCTGCAATCTTGTTTCAGATATCATGAGGTCATGTTTTTTGAGTAAAGCCAATGTTCCCTTATAATCCAGAACATTATCTCCCGAACTATATTCTTTCTTGAGAACGGTAGTTAATTTAGCGTTTTTTTGAGCTAATTCAGGAAGCATCGGGGTGATAATATAATGATCTCTTCTTCTTATACAATGATGTATCTCCTCTTCGGAAACCAATATCTCAGATATTTTTTCTCCCGGGCGAATACCAGTTATTTTAGTTTTAATTTTCCTATCTCCAATTAAAGCCTTCGCAATATCGGTTACAAGAGCCGCGGGAGCCGTGGGAATATATGTTTCTCCCCTCTTTCCATACTTAAGGGCCGCGAAAACCGTATCAACCGCTTGATTGAGACTTAAAAGAAATCTTGTCATTTCTTTAACGGTAATGGTAACCGGTCCACCATGTTTTATCTGCTCATGAAAAAGCGGAATTACGGAACCTCTTGAAGCCAAGACATTTCCATAACGCACGCAAGTAAATCTGGTCTTAGGATTTTGAACATTGGCTGAAGTAAAAATTCTCTCCTGCAAAGCTTTGGTCATTCCCATTACATTTATGGGCTTACAGGCCTTATCAGTGCTAACACCAATCACAATCTTAACAGGATAATCATTTTCATTAATAGCCCTGACTATATTTGAGGGACCGATACAGTTTGTAAGAACCGCTTGATGAGCGAAATACTCACAAGCGGGAACCTGTTTCAAGGCCGCGGCATTAACCACAATATCCGCTCCCTTAATAGCCGAGCAAACATCCGCGTAATTACGGACATCCCCGATTCTAAATTCCAAAACATTCATGAAGTTTTTGTATATCACTTCATCGGTCGCCACAGTTTTTTTCATATAAGACAAACGCATATCGTTCTGTTTGGCTTCATCTCTGGATAAAACTATAAGCTTCTTTGGAATCCCCAATTCACCTTTCAAAATTCTTCTAACAAAAACCTTACCGAATGAGCCCGTTCCACCGGTAACCAAAACTGTTTTATTTTTTAAAATCATCCTTTCCTCCATTCTTCATACGGAGTTGTATCTGCAGCCATTTCAGTCATCAATTCTTTCCAAGACGGACATTTAAAGCCGATGGCTTTATTAAATTTCTCTCCGTTTAAATCTCTTTTACATTCAAATTTTTCTTCAGGTTCTATATTGATATCCAGCTTATAAGCTTCTTTCGCCAACATCAATAAATCATATTTTGATATTACTTCGCTTGAAACATTATAGACACCGCTTAAATTTGGATGTTTTTCAATTAAGTTAATAACAACTTTCGCCAAATAATCCGTAGTGAGTCCCGTGAAAATTGCCTTACGGAATCCTTTTATGGTTTTCCCTTCCTGAGCCAGAAACCACTCCAAAAGCTCCGCGCCGCCAAATAATTCCCGACCTATAAAAGAAGACCTCAAAACCAGAGCTGAAGATTTATTAACCTCTCCTAAAATTTTTGTTCTGCCATATAAATCCTGAGCATCGGGAATACTTTCATCATCATAATTTCCCGCCTTGCCGGTAAAAACACAAACGGTGCTAAAATGAATCAAACGGGAACTATTATTTGCGCACCAATCTGCCAGTTTATTAGGCAATAAAGCATTTACAGCTATATTTGAAACTTCATCTTTAGCTTCCTTACTTCTCAAAGTCACACCGGCGCAATTAAGAATGATATCCGGTTTTAATTTATTTAAAATTTTTTCAACCTGAGGCAAATCCCTAAGGTCAAGAAGGTCAATTACTTTATCGCCTGAAAAAAGTCCAGTCTTGGAGTAAAAATCCCTAGATTTTCTTACGGTTACATAAGTATTTGGAAATTTTTGAGGAATAATTTGCCAAAGCTTATGGCCAAGCGTTCCCGCTCCACCTAAAATTAAAATTCGTTTATTGGAATATTCTTTGGATGAATTCATAGCAATACTATTATTTAACACTATAATATCAAATTTTATTTATTAGGGATAGAGAAGGATTTAAGTGGTAGTGTAAAATAAGTTGTGTAATTTTTGACTTACAATAGAAAAAGGGTTATCCTCCAAATGTAGTCACGAAACAAACAAAAGGAGAATAACCCATGAACAGTATACAAGAACTCTATTTCACGAACAAGGATGTAAAT
>DAOWCC010000075.1 GCA_030639665.1 Elusimicrobiota bacterium
CATGCCGTTAATATCCACTAAAGCTTTAGGTATTGTATTTGTCAGCGGCCTAAGCCTTGTTCCGAGTCCGGCAGCCAAAATCATCGCTTTCATTAAAACAATATTAGCTTAAATCGGATTGCTTTGTCAGTTTCGATTTAAGCATATCGCTTATTTTATAAAACCCAAAAACATAAGCATAAGCTGAAAACAAGGAAAGAAGAGGAATTATTTCAAGACTGCGTCTTTCATCATAACCTATTTCAACGAGACAATTGGCAAAAACAAGATAAATAATGGAAGCGGACAAAAACCGCGCTTGCGGCCCCCGCGAGAACATCAAAATTAATATTATGCCGATAATGGAGCTAAATAACAAGGTTTGTTCATGGAAACTAAAATAACCGGCTTGTTTTCCGGCATTGTTTATGGAAACCGCAAAATCAGAGAAATTTTTTCGCGACGCCCAGAGATATTTAAACGGATGTTGCCTAAAAGTTTCACCTCCCAGCCCCGCCATTAACTTGGTCGCCTGGGCAAAATCCATGCCTTGTTCCTTTACAAGTTTTTCAATGGTTCGATTAACGACTGTTTTGTGATTTCCTTTATGGTCATCAAGTATTTCCTTATATACGGATTTAACTTCTTTATAAGAGGAACTCTTAAAATCTATAAACGGACCTGAAGTTTGAAGAGATGTTATGGCTCCCATCGGCGTAAGCGAAAAACATCCGAATATCAAAAGATTCCGCGCCATCCATAAAATGACAAGTCCGCTCCACGACCCTATAAACCAACTTATTTTTTCCCAGCTTGCTTTTGCCTTAATAAAAAAAACCGTCGGAACAATTAAAAAAAGAGAAAATTCCGGTCGACATAAACTTGCCGCGCCCCCAATAACTCCGCAAAACAAAATGGTTTTCTTTGAAACATCGCCTTTGATTATTTTTAAAGAAATCAAAAAAGTAACGGCGGCCAAAAATAAGAAAAGAGTTTCGCTTTGGATGGCCGCCTCGTAAAAATTAATTCTCTGATGCGTTCCGACCAAAATACCCGAGAGCGTGACAAAGACGGAATTATCCCACAAATAACCGGCGATAAGCATACTGATTATTACCAAACCCGCGCCCAGCAAGCTTTGGATAAAAGTTATCGGTTTAAACTTTAGCCCGAAAACTTTAAATGAACCGGCAAGCATCAACGGATAGACCGGTGTTCGCCTGAAAGTCTCGGGATTTGAATAAGTCCCATTTTGATAAAGTTCAACGGCGGGCTGGATATAACTCAAACTTCTTTCATTTACAATCGGTTCGGTTTTAAGCCAAAATCCAAATTTAAATAAGACCAGTGGAATAAGTATCAAGAATGGAAAAAGTTTGGAATATCTCTTTAAATAAATCCATATCGAGTTTTTTTTATTTTCCATCTTTTCCATATACCGAAAAATTGCCCGCTTCAGGCTCTGTAAAATAATTAATTGTTTTTCACAATGTTTTTTAAAGGCCGCGATATTATTCAAATTCCGGCCGCCAAATCACAGTTTTTATATTAAATATTCTAGCAAACCTATACAACCGCGCACATCCAAAATAAAAAACCGCCGGCTATAAAAACCGGCGGCCACAGCCAACTGCTTCCACCTCACCCTACCCTTTACACCCCAAAAGGCAACGCTTATAGTATAGACCCAAGCGCCGCAAATGTCAATCTCGATTTTGTCACGTTCGCGGAGTTTTTCCGACGACAAAAAAATCCCGCATCTTTATTTTTAACTGTAAATTGAAGAAGGCAAGAAAGAGTCAGCGAGGATCCGGCTGAATATATATCCAGCCTTTATTTCTCTTGTTTTTTATGCGAAAAGCCAAACGAGGCCCGAGTTTTTGGCGCAATCGACAAACAAGCGACCTGATAGCTTCGCTTTTATCATGAGAAGAATCCAAATTAAAAATATGTTTGACTATGATTTCTTCTTTTACAAAATCAGGGCTTTTTTTAAAAATTATTGAAAAAAACAGAAATTGATCGGAAGTAAGTTTAATAATCCGTTTCTCGTAAACTAAAATACTTAAGTTTGCAGGGTCCAGAATAATATCCGCATTTTTAACAATTCCGCGCTCCCATTCAAGACGCCGGAGCAAACTCTCCACTATCACTATAACCTCTTTGCAAGTTTTGTCCTTTTCCACAAAAAAATCAGCCTGACAAACGGTATAAGAGCTGAGGCTTTTTTCACTATGTCCGCTTAAAATCACAATGGGAACTTTTTTTATCTTATCATCCGTCCGAACCCTTTTGCATATATCAAACGCCGTTCCGTCTTCAAGACAATAATCCAGAAGAAGACAATCAGGCTTATATTGCTTGATTGATTTAAAAGCTTCAACGCAATTTTTAACCGAATGAACCGTAAATCCGGCTCGGCGAAACCCTTTTTCCAACATCCGTAAAGCGGCCGCGTCATCCTCAACTATCAATATCGTGTATTGATTCATTTTTCTATAATCTCATCTATTTTGGCCAAAAGCGACGCCATTCCATCGCCTTTTGACATAATATAAGTTGAATCATCCATAAGTTTTTTAATATCTTCGGTAATTTCAGTTCCCGTTAAAATTATCACAAACACTTTTTTTGACAATTCTCTAATTTCTTTAAGAACCTCAAGCCCCGTAACTCTGGGCATGGTTAAATCCAAAACAACTATCTTAATTACCGTTTCTTTTAAAATCTTTAAGCCATCCTCACCGCCACTTGCCGTTAAAACCCTGTAGCCTTTTCTTTTTAATACTCCGGCGCATATTTTCCTAACCGTCACATCATCGTCTATAACAAGAATTTTTGACATAGTATCCCCTAAAAACCGCTCACCCTTTAAATTTTCTTATATTTTGACTTTTATTTCACTTATCAAATACCAACCGCTAAGCTTATATTTCATGCCATATTCCGTTCTTGTTCCCGCACCGTATAAGCCGCCAAAAACAAACTCCGTGTTTTTCCATTTTTTGGCGATGCCGCTTGAAAATCTGTGCATGGGCACATCAATAGCGGTTGCAAAATCAATACTGTTTTTATCTATAGCCGGAACATCATAGGCATAACCCGCTATAAAATCCGTTTTTTCGCTTAATTCTTTTACAAGACCAAGCCTTATTTTCCATGAATTATTCCAATCAAACGAGTTTCCCGTATTTGTTATCAAAACTCCCGGATTATCATAAACGAATTTATTTGAAAACCCTTTCCATCTGGTTTGAGTAAAATCCATACTTAAAATTGTTCGCGGATTTATTTTTAAAGCGGCGCCTATGCCGCAAGTTGCAGGATGATTAAGCGTAAATTCAAAATCGCTTGTCTCCGTTATACCCAAAGAAGCGTCCGCGGTTCCATTAAGTTGAACATGATTACCTGTTCTAAAAACCATACCCATGGCAAAATTTGAACTGAATTCATATTTTAAACCGAAAACACCCTCTAGGCCATATCCATCACCCGAAATTTTGTCGGTCCGAGTTCCAACACCAACCACATTAAGCTCAGAATCTGTTTTTAATTTACCATAAATTATGTTTATTCCTGTCCCAATATGAAGTTTCTCCGTAACTTTTTTTGAAACTGAAGTATTCGCCACGGCTATAACCGCGAAACCTTTATAATCAAGACTATTGTATGTCGGGTGAGAAGAGGTATCCTCAAAATCCGTTCCCTGCATAACAGGCGAATAAATTCCTCCGCCTATGGCATAGTCTTCATTTATTTTAAAAGAAGCGCCAAGCGAACCTGAAAAAACAGGATATGAAACCTTGTCTTTATCAAAGGGAGCTGTTCCAAGAACGGTAAAAGAATCAGGGTCTTTTATTGTCATTCCTCCGGCTCGAAGCTCCATGCCTATTTCTTTTTCGCCCGGCTCTTTATTAAAACCGATATTGGCGGGATTCCAGTAAATTGATGTCCAGCCCGAACTGGCGGCTATTGAAGCTCCGCCTCTTAAAACTTCCTTGGCTCCTATGCCGTCAAACTCATAACCCGAAGAGTACCCTTTTTCGGGAACAAGCAAAATGATGATAAAAAATGCCGCCACAATATTCACAAAAAACTTCTTATTCCGAATATAAAGGAATTTGAGTGATAACCATAGTTCCATTGTTTTTTCTCCTTTTAATGTTAATTGAACCGCCGTTTCGGTCGAAAATTCTTTTAATAATAAACAATCCGATTCCCGTTCCGTCTTTCTTGGAAGTCACAGGATCGATAAAAAGTTTGGGAAGAAACTCTTCATTAATGCCCATGCCATTGTCTGAAATTACAATTTTTACTTCCTTTTCAGACTTTAAAACATTTATTTCAATAATTTTTTCCCCTTCAATCTCACTCATCGCCTCAATGGCATTTTTAAAAATATTAAAATAAGCGTTTTGAAACTCTTGTCTTGAACCAAAAACATAAAAATCATGATTATCAGGAAATCGCGTTTTAAAAATTATCGTTCTCGCGCCTTCAAAAAGTTTTACAATGGTAATCATATTTTCCACAAATTCAACCGGATTTATCTTTTCCTCTTCATCCATCGAAGGTTTGCCGTATTTTGTAATTTGACTTATCATATGTTTCATTCTTTGAAGATGTTCCACAATGACTTTTTTATCTTTTTCTTCTTCCTCGCTCTTTTCAGACTGCATTTCCAAATAAGAAGACAAAACAAAAAACACCCCTCTTAAATCATGAGCTATTCTATGACTCAAAAATCCTATTTGAGAATAACTGTTTAATTCGGTATATTTTTTAAGCGCGGCTTCTTTTTCCTCATGTTCCCTTTCAATATCAAGTTTTAGTCTAAACATCAAAAGCTTACTGATATAGCCTGTAACAACAATAAAAGAGGCAACCATACTAATTATTATCCAAGCAACCAATCCGCTGGAATAAATTTTTTCAGAGAATGAATTGGAAACCTCTAAAAATCCAAAACATTCTCCCCCTACTACGAGTACATAACTGCTAACGGCAACGATGATTGTTAAAGTTTTTTCAATTCCGTACGCAGATTCGGAAAGAACAATGCAAAAATATAGAATTACAAACGGAGAAACAATACCTCCACTCCAATGAACCGCCATTCCGATAAAAACAAGAGCCATATTGCTCATAAAAACAATGACAATATCACGATATTTGGAGATTAGATCAAAAAACACATAAAAAGAGAAATACATTAGAGAAAACAAGGCGGTTATTAAACAAATCTTTCTGTCAAAAGGAAAATCGGGAAAAAAGAATAAACTTGTTATAATCAGAGATGTAAATCCTGAAAAAAGCGACTGCTTTCTTAAAAAATTTCTTTCAATTTGGGATATGGATAAAATCACTTACTATCCCCGTTAAAATATTTCCCCCAGTATCTGACAAAACTCGGTCCTATAAGCATAAAAAGGCAATATCCGAATAAAGCTTCCAAAGGCATTTTAAAAAATGGAATTTCTCCCCAATTCCAATTAAGCAAATCATATCTATAGTCCCATACGCCCAATTTAAGCAATATGGTTTCCATGGGAAAAGAAAATAATGATCCCGCGAAAACATCAAAAATAAATATTCGCTTGTCACCATCTTCTATCTTCTCTTTTTTTAGAAAAAAACAATAAAGCTTTTCCGATATAAAAGTGACAACCGTAAACATCACTCCCCATCCCAACACAATGCACAACGGAGTATCTTTATAAATATTTATTTTTAAATGATAATTCCACAACGGCTGTGTTGCAAACTCATTAAAGGCACCCAGCATAGTTCCAGCCATCAATTGGCCGAGAACATTTCTTTTAGCGAATTTTTTAAACAAATACCATGTGAGCGGAATTTGCAAAAAGAAACATATTTCAACAATTATAAGCTTCATTTTTCAGCCCTTTTCTTCAGCCAATTTTCAATCGCGTGCATTAGAATAACAACAAAAAGCGGCGGAAACCAATAATAAAGCAAAGGCTCCTCTATGGGAATGCCAAATATGGTCGGCCCCAGTATTCTATCGGGATTCCAAATCCAATGCTGGCGGCTAACGGAAAAATATTCGGCAAAAAACATAATCACTTCAAAAGTTGCCATCATGGCAACTGCCGCCGCCCAATTAACCGAATGGCGAGCCGCTTTATATAAAGGGATAAACAAAAACATAAAAGGAGCCAACAAAACCACCGTCGCCGGCCATCTTTTAGCTCCTACTACTGATTTCTTTTTAACTTCCGCTATATTATTTTTTTTAATATCGGAGGTTTCAACGGTTTCGTCAAGCTCTTTATCTTCAGGCACCTTTCCCCCTTTCAAATAAACGCTTATAACTTAAATAAACCGCAAGGCAAAATGGAGTAGCGCCAAACCAATATACATATTCCTCTATCGGCGCGCTCCCAAACCATATGCCAATCAAAGGGTCTATTTCCTCGGAAAAACTCCAAACATCAAATTTTAGATATAAATACTCCATGCCTATTAGAGCAATAGCCATTATTATGGATGTAATCCAAAAGGACTTTTTTATATTGGAACCGAAAAACTTTAACAGAAACAAAACGAAAAGGAAAAATGGAATCCAAAAAAGCACGGTATAGGTTATAAAGTATACAGGCACAGAAACCCCCCTCGGATGCGTTCTACCAAGATGGTTAAAATTGTAACATTTTTTAAATTACATTGACAAGAATCAATGTTATTTAATATTACCCTCAAATAAAATTGCTAAACGCCGATTTCGCGATGTTTCAATTCAATTTTTATTTTTCCGATTTTTTTAAGACGTTTTTTTATTTCTTCGGAGCAGTAAACCGAGCGATGCCTGCCGCCCGTACAACCGAATGAAACCATTAAATCGGTAAAATTGCGTTTCTGATAATTTTCAACAGACTGTTTTATAAGAGCAAAAGCATTATCAATAAATTTCTCAACTTCCTTCTCTTTCTCGAGAAATTTAATAATTTCAGCGTCTTTTCCCGTCATGGTCATATATTTTTTAATTCTGCCCGGATTCGGCAAAGCCCTGCAATCAAAAATATAACCTCCGCCATGGCCTTTTTCATCAGCCGGCAAACCATTTCTAAATGAGAAACTCCGCATTCTAACAGTCAGTCTGAGATTTGTATCTCCAAACTGCCTTAAATATGAGGATACCGCTATCCGTTTAAATACGCGCATAAGTTCGGGAACTTTTATCGGCATCTCGCTATTATGCAAAAGATATTCTATATTTCTAACCGCGTACGGTATACTTTGAAGAAAGTGAGTCTTTTTCTCATAAAACCCTCTCAAACCATAAGCTCCCATGGCCTGCATTATTCGTATATAGGCGAAAGGATAATAATAACGCAGGAACTCATCTATATCAACCTTCACAATCTTACCAAGACTATCCAAATAATAATTCAAAAGCTCCTTGCGCGTTTCCGGCGGAATATCCGCTTTGCCGTCATATAACAGCGAAGCTATATCATACTGTAAAGCTCCCTTTCTTCCGCCTTGATAATCAATAAAAAACGGTTTGCCGCCTTTAAGCATAATATTCCTGGATTGAAAATCGCGATAGAGAAAAAAATCATTTTCGGCCTTTAAAAGAAAATCCGAGAAAACTTCAAAATCATTCTCAAGCTTTTGCTCATTAAATTCAATGCCGCTCAATCTCAAAAAATAATATTTAAAATAGTTTAAATCCCACATTATGGATTGTTTATCAAAACTTCGGCGCGGATAACAGTATTTATGATTAAGCTTTCTGCCCGCGGTTTGAAACTTAGTCAGCCATTCTATCACCTTCAGATAGACTTTAACGGCCTCCTGTGGAAAATCATAAGAAGGCCGAACTGAGTTTAAATATTTAAATAAAGTAGTATCGCCAAAATCCTCTTCAAGGTAAATATTTTTAGAGCGGTCCTCGGCATAAATTTCAGGCACCGGCAAATTCATTTCTTTAAAATGTTTTGAAAACTCCAGAAAAGCGGTATTCTCAAGTTTCTCCGGCCCAAAAACGCCTATAACGCTTTTAGAAGAATTTTTAATTCTAAAGATTCTTCTTGATGAGCCATCGCCTTTTAAAGAAACAAAGCTTTCAACTTCCCCGCCAAAGGTTCTTTCAAAAAGCTCTCTAAGATTTTTTTCGGCAACCGTCGGCCGAATTAAAGTTTCCGTTTTTTTTGTCCGCATTATTTTAACCTTGCCCCTTAATTACTCTTCTCTACTCTCTGATTTCTGCTCTCTATTTTTTAATGCCTGAAATGCCTTATGCCCGTCATCACCATGCTAATACCCAGCTTATCCGCCGCCTCAATAACTTCCTCATCCCTTATTGAACCACCCGGCTGAATTATAGCGGAAATGCCCAATTTTGCCGCCTCTTCAATCGCATCGGCAAAAGGGAAAAAAGCGTCTGAAGCAAGAACAAGGATTTCCGGCTTTGGATTATCTTTTAAAAACTGGCTGTATTTATGTCCCGCCATAAATGTCGCGTCCACTCTGGACATTTGACCCGCTCCAATTCCCACAGTCTGATTTTCATTTGCCAAAACTATGGCGTTTGACCGCACATATTTTACCGCCGCCCAAGCGAATTTAAGAGCTTTCTCCTCGCTTTCAGTCGGTTTTTTTATGGTCGGAACATCCCACTGCGCGCCCAATAATTTTTTATCATCGTCGCTTATTAATATTTCATCGCCAATGGATTTAAAAACAAGATTATCTTTCGGAAAATCATTCCACTTAAGCAATCTTAAATTCTTTTTCTTCTTCAAAATTTCCAAGGCCGGCTTTTCAAAACCCGGCGCGCAAATAACCTCAATAAATTTTTTGGATAAAAATTCCGCTATATTCGCGTCCAATGTCTTATTCACGGCAATTATGCCGCCAAACGCCGAAAGAGGGTCTGAGCTCCAGGCTCTTTCAAAAGCCTCTATTATGTTCGCGCCTTTGCCTACGCCGCAAGGCGTTACATGCTTAAATACAACAGCGGCCGGCTCTTCAAATTCCATTACGATTTGCCAAGTTCCGTAAGCGTCCAGAATATTATTATAAGAAAGAGGTTTTCCCTGTAATTGTTCAAAGGGCAATTCATTATTTTTGGAATAAAGAGCGCAAGCCTGATGAGGATTTTCGCCATAGCGCAAATCATTTACTTTCTTTAACTTTAAATCCAACTCGCCCGGAAATTTTACTTCCTCGATTTCTTTAATTTTTAATTTCTCGCTGATGGAAGTGTCATAACACGCGGTATGCTCAAAAGCCTTTAATGAAAGTTGCTTTCTGGTCTCAATTGAAATATCCCCGTCAAATTCCACAATCTCTTTTAAAACATTTTCATAATCTTCGGAAGATGAAAGAACGGCCACATCTTTATAATTTTTAGCCGCCGCGCGCAAAAGAGCCACTCCGCCTATATCAATATTTTCAATTAATTCATCCGACCAAGAAGCCGCCTTTTTGGCAACTTCACTGAAAGGATAAAGATTGACCGCCACTATATCAATTGAACCGATACCAAGTTTCTCGGCATCTTCAATATGAGACGGCTCATCTCTTTTGAAAAGAATACCGCCATGAACCAACGGATGAAGCGTCTTAACGCGCCCGCCAAGTATTTCGGGAAAACCCGTAATATTTTCAAGGGGCGTAACTTTAATGCCCGCATCGCTAATTAATTTATATGTTCCTGAAGTCGAAATTATTTCAATGCCCATTTCAGATAATTTCCCGGCAAACTCCACAATACCTGTTTTATCAGATACGGATATCAAAGCCCTTTTAATTTTTTTAGCCGTTTTTGCTTCTTTTTCCGATTGTAATATTTTCACTTTGTTCTCCTCAATGCGCAATAAATCATCGCAAAACAATTCAACCGATGAGCAATAGAGTATATGTTCCTCACGGCTTATCCTTTTTGCAAGCGTTTCGGGAGTGTCGCCATTTATAATGGAAACAACCCTCTGGCCTATTATCGGCCCCGAGTCATAATCTTTATTTACAAAATGCGTTGTTGTTCCGCTAACGAGCGAGCCTGAAGCCAAAACGGCTTTATGCACCTTCATTCCGTACATTCCATTGCCGCCAAAACTCGGCAATAAAGCGGGATGAATATTTATAATTTTATTTTCGAACTCCGAAAGCAAGAAATCGCCCAATTTAAGCATAAAGCCGGCAAGACAAATTAAATCTATCTTATGTTTAAGACATAAACCCGTAAGATGTTTGTCATAAGCTTCAGAACTTTCAAAATCCTTCAAACTCGCTATCACATACGGGATATTTTCTTTTTCGGCTCTTTTTATAGCGCCGGCATTTTTATTGCTCGAAACAAGCAATACAATTTTGCCATTAATTTGTTTTACTTTAATCGCGTCCGCCAAAGCCTGAAAATTAGTTCCCTCGCCCGAAGCGAATACCGCTATATTTTTCATTCCACATCCTCTTTAGAAGTCACCCTACCACCCGAACGTGGCGCTTATAGCGCCACACAGTATTTAGACGCTTGCATGTGTTCGGGTGGTAGGGTCATTTTACTTTCCTATAAAATTTATCGCCGACTGCATTATTTC
>DAOWCC010000072.1 GCA_030639665.1 Elusimicrobiota bacterium
ATAAAAAAACTTTGCGGACTCTCTGTGTAAAATCTCAGCGTCCTCTGCGGTGAAAATCTGTGTTTGTCCGTTGGGGCTAATTTATTTTGAGGTCTTTGCGTTTATCCTGATTTATCCTGTTAATCCTGTCAGATACTTTGTTTTTTCTAAACAACTTTTTAGACAAGATTTACAGGATATAAAAAACAGCAAGATATCCACAATAATTATGAAAGAACCATTTTTTCTTTACTGTCGCTCTGCCGTACTGCCTCGCTGCTGCTCTTATCTTGTTGAAACTTCCTAAATAATTGCTAAAATTAAACTGTGTTCGGTGCTAATGCTTTAAACACCGAAGCGTTTTTATTATTGATAACCCCCCGTAGATTTAATTCCCCGCTAATTCCAGAGGAATCTAAACGCGAGAAATAGTAAAATCTAAGCACGGGGGGTAAAAAATGCATAGCATTTTTTAAGGAGGCGTTAATGAGACTTGAAATCAAAAATATAAATATAAGTTCTATTTTATTTTCATCCGTGCCCGTGGTTGTTTTTGTTCTGGGATTATTGGGAGCGGTTATAACATTTTTCTTTACTCCCAGTTCCGCGATTTATACCATGACCGTATTTAAGAAATTGATAGCGATAGGAATGTATTCGCTAATGTATACTTTGTTGGTTGTGGCATTGTTGGTTTTTATTGTTTTTGTTTATAACTTTTTTACAAGCATCGTGGGTTTAAGAGGAATAAAATTTGATATTGAGGAAATAAATAAAGAGAATTAAATTAAATTTAGAGTTCACCCTGTTAAATAATTTCAGGTTTTTGGGTATATAAAAATCTGAAATTACGCCTTGACCAACAAGGCGTATTTAACGGGGTAGAGGAGAAAAAGTGAAAACCAATATTATTTTCGCATCAAAGGATTTTTCCAGAGCGTCTCTTTTGCTGGAATTACTCTCAAGACAGGGTTATTCCGTTTTAACCGCTCATAAGTCCAGAGAAGTTATGGGAATGCTTACTCAAAGAAGTTTTGATCTTGTTATCATAGGACAAAATTTGGCTGATGAAGAGGGATTGACATTTTTAAAAAATCTCAGATCAAAGAATAAAACAATTCCCGTAATAGCTGTTTTGGAATCGCCGGATACTTATTTGGAACATATACCCTCGGGTATTTCCAAAGAAAATATTTTTCCCCACAGGGTTACGGGGCGTTCCGCGTCATCGGCATCGCAAAAGATAACATATAAGCTGGCTTTTTTTCAGCTGGGCGCTGATGAATGTTTGACTTATAATCAGGATTTGCAAGAAACAATCGCGAGAGTTCGCGCGGTTATAAGAAGAACGGCAAATACCCAGCCGGATGAAGTTCTCAAAATGAATGAAATAGAGATTAATATGTCCAGCTATACCGTTCGTATCGCTAAGAAGGAAATAACAGTTACCGCCAAAGAGTTTGATTTGATATATGTTTTCTTGAGCTCTCCGAATAGGGTTTTGAGCCGGCCATATCTCATAGAAAGAGTATGGGGTTACAATTATTTCGGTTCGCCAAGGACGGTGGATGTTCATGTTAGAAGACTTAGAGCGAAAATCGGCAAGGCAGCGAAATATTTTCATACCGTGCCTTGTGTTGGATATAAGTTTGTCCCGGAAACAAAATAATAAAAATCCCAAGGGGAGGAATACGATTTATGGAAGATAATAAAGTTTTGATAATAGACGATGACGCGCATTTGAGAGGCAGTTTAAGCGAGGTTTTGGATTTGGAAGGTTTTGACTGTCTTGAAGCCGGCAATGCCAAGAAAGGCATTGAAATGGCAAAGAAGAATAATCCCGATGTTGTCATTATGGATATACAGCTTCCCGATTCAAGCGGTTTTCAAATTTGCCGCGAGCTTAGAGAATATTCCAAAGAGTTTGTTTTGATAATGATGACCGGACGGTTTCTTTCATCGGAAGAAAAAACTCAAGGTTTTAACTTGGGAGCGGATGAATATCTTACCAAACCCTTTGATATACAAGGCTTGTCCATAAGAATAAGACAGCTTCTTACTCGGAAAAACAAATAAATGAGAAAAATAACGGCTTTTTTGTTATTGTTTTGTTTTGCCGTTTCATCGAATGTGGCGAATGCCGCGCCTCAAAAAAAAGTTAAGTTGGATGTTTTTTTTGAAAGCATGGACGGACGCGGCTGGCAGTGGTTTTTTTTGTCGGACGCTTTAAGACGGGCGCGGACAAATAATATTGAGGTAAATGTTTTTTGCATCATGGCAAAAGATGATAAAGGCTTATGGTCTTCCAATCGCGGAGATGGGGAAATTGACGAATCAAAAAGGATAGCCGTAATACGCAAATATTATGGAAACGCCCTTTTTAATTATCTTAATGCCCGCAGTTTGAGTCCTTGGAAGGATGGTTGGAAAGACGCGGCCATATTCAGCGATATTAATCTCGTTAAACTTGAAAAGGAAATCAAGAAGAACGGAGATAGCGCTTTAAACGAACATTATTCGGCGGTTAAAAAGAAAGCCGTGACAAAGGCGTCGGTTTTTATTGATGGCGCTTTGTATGAAGGTTCTCCCAAACTCTTGGATATTATGAGGGCCGTAAACAAGGTTTTGCCAAAAGAAAAAAAGTTTAATGTTCCGATGGAGAAAGCGCATTTGAAACTTGCCGCGCCCAAATTTTGGATTGTGTTATCTGAAAATTCAGCGCCAAAAGACGACAGAGTTATAAGCGCGTTTGCCCGATTTTTTTCAGAACTGAAACCAACTGAAATTCAATATTCTTCAAAAAAAAGAAAGGCGAAGTTTAAGGACTTGGACTTTATTCCGGCTTATATAATTGAGGATAATAAAAACAGCCGCTTGGCGCTCAAAGATATGATAAAGGCGGGAGTCTTTGTCAAAAAGAAAGGTTATTTCGTTTATTATGATAAGAGCCGAAGAGGAGTTTTTGTTAAAAATAAAACCAAACCCAAGACTCTTGAGCTTTTTACAATGTCGCAATGTCCGTACGGGGTTTTGGCTGAAAATTCAGTTATTGAAGCTGTTGAAAAAAAACTTATCGCGCCTAAAACCAAAGTAAAAATACGGTATATCGCCGACGGAAGTAAAGATTCCGACGGCAAGATAGTTTTCAGAAGTCTTCACGGCCCCGCAGAGTGGGAAGAAAATGTGAGGCAGTTATTTATAGCGGATAAATTCCCAAATAAGCTATTTGCTTATTTGAAAGAAAGAAATAAAAATATTAATTCCACTCAATGGGAAACTGCGGCGAAAGCCGCCGGCATAAGCGGCAAGGCTATTGTTGACGGCTTTGAAGACGGCAAGCTTCTGCTTTTGAAGGATAGCGAGCGCGCGAAGGAACTTGGCGTTTCTTCCTCTCCTTCATTTTTAGTTGATGGAAAGTATTTTGCCATTGGAGTGAGAGAGCTTACCAATATTAAAGGTTTTGAAAAAGTGCCGTTAAAGGCCTCAAGCGGTGGAGCATGTAAATAAAAA
Source organism: Elusimicrobiota bacterium (assembly GCA_030639665.1). GTDB lineage: Bacteria > Elusimicrobiota > Elusimicrobia > Elusimicrobiales > UBA9959 > JAKLQJ01. The sequence goes on from DAOWCC010000072.1 coordinate 3,490, forward strand.
AGCGCAACCGCTTTTTTAGGCAACAGGGGTCAGGTTGCAGGTTTCAAGAAACAGCAAGAAGTAAGAAATAAGAGACAATATTTAATAGGAATACTCCGTATTATCTGATTTCTGCTCTCTGGTTTCTGATTTCTATAGTTCAAAGAATTTGTTTATAAATAGTTTAATGTAACATTTTTGTAATACAAGTAAGTAATAATATTCCATAATATGGGTTACATTATTTATTACGGTTTAAATTATGACAGATAGAGTGAGAAAAAAAGGGAAACTTTTTTATAAGTTTCTCTTTATCTTTTTAATGGTTTCGATGGTTCCTTTGGGGATAGTCGGCTATTATCTCGTCAATTTAAGCAGAGAGACTTTAAATGCCGCCATTATTAAAGATCAGGAAGCTCTTGCCGTAGGTTTCGCGGACACGGTTGCCAATTCGGTCAATTCTTTTAAAAATGTATTGCTTGAAGCCGCTCATAGAAGTGATTTCGCTTCCATGGACATAAGCAGACAGCAATCAACTTTAAACAGCATTATGCAATTGCATAAAGCCTTTCTGGATATTTCCGTTATAGACATTGACGGACAGGAAACCATAAGAATAGGCAGATTTGTTCGCAGTAGTAATTTGCGAGATTTTTCAAACAGTCCTGTTTTTAAAAGAGCCGTGAAAAGCGGCGAATTTATGGGGGAAATAAAAAGGAATATGGGATCTTATCCCAGTTTGACTATCGCGATAGCGATAGCGAATCCCTCTAATAATCAAACCAATGGCGTGATTATCGCGAAACTCAGTTTAAACGGTTTAAGCGGTATTTTAAAAACCAGTTTTCCTCCTTCAACTCACACGCGCGCCGCGGTTATAGATTCCAACGGTTTTCTTGTGGCTCATTCGGATTCCGAGGAAGTTACCAAGCCGGATGCCAAATTGCCTGACGATATACTGGATGTTCTTCTAAGAAATGACGCCAAAAGCGGCGGCGGAGAAATTATTTTAAACAGTTCCCAAAGAGTTTTGGGCGCTTTTGCCGAGGTTAATCATTTGGGCTGGGTGGTTTATATTCAAAGATCAGTTTCCGTCGCTTACGAGGCATCTCAAAAAATGCTTCACAGAACATATAAGGTCATTTTTATAGTAATGATTTTTGTTTTGTTCCTGGGTTATGCCGTTTCGCTTGTAATCGTTCAGCCTATTCAAGCTTTAAGAGAAGCGGCCATAAAACTTGGCGAGGGAGATTTTGATTATCTTCCCGATTTAAATATGCCTAATGATGAAATAGGCGAACTTGCTCATACTTTTGTTCAAATGAGCGAGGCTTTAAAAATTAAGAACGCGGAAGTTGTTTCCGCGCAGGATGAATTGCATAGATTAAACAGGAGTTTGGAAAACAGGGTTGAAGCGAGAACCAGAGAATTAAAATCCGCGCAGGATGAACTGATTAAGAAAGAAAGACTTGCCGCTATAGGACAAATGGCTTCCGTGGTCGGTCATGAAATAAGAAATCCTCTTGCCGTTATAAATAATTCAACCTATTTTATCAAAACCAAGCTTTCTCACGCGGGAGATGTTGAGCCCAAAATATCAAAGCATCTTTCCATAATTGAGTCTGAAATAAAACAGGCTAATGGCATAATAAATGAAATTCTCGGTTTTGCCAGAACCAAAGACCTTAATCCCAGGGTTCAGCCTCTTCATAGTTATTTGGAAGACCTTATTATGTCTTTCCCTTTCCCAAAGTATATAGAATTTGTGAAAGAATTTACTACGGAAAACCCAATAGTGAATGTGGATACCGATGAGCTTACTCAGGCGATTAGAAATCTTATGAATAACGGTATTGAAGTTATGCCTGAAAAGGGAACTTTAACCATGAGGACGGTTATTGAAGATAATTTTGTGAGAATTGATATTCAAGACGAAGGTTCGGGAATTCCAAAAGATGTTTTGGAAAAAATATTCGCGCCTTTCTTTACTACCAAAGCGAGAGGCACGGGACTTGGTCTTGCCGTTGTTAAAAAAGTTATTGATAGGCATAATGGCAAGGTTGATGCCTGGAGCGAAGTAGGCAAAGGCACTTGTTTTAAACTATTCCTGCCCCTTTCTGCAAAATTACCCAAGATTCCCGGAGAGTGAAAGTTCTTTGTTCCGCGTAAATAAATGTATAATATCAGTGTTCAAGCATAGAGTAGGCTATGCCAATGAATGAGGATGTTTCTTTAGGAGATTTTTTTAATTAATTATGCAAAGTAAAATTCTTATAGTGGATGATGATGCTCATTTGAGAGAAACTTTGAGGGACCTTCTTGAGATGGAAGGTTATAAAGTTTTTGAAGCCGCCAGCGGAGCCGAGGCCATGGCTCTGGTTGTTTCTGATTTTTTTCATGTCATATTGATGGATTTTAATCTTACCGATAAAACCGGCATAGAGGTTATTCAAGATATCAGAAAGCTTAATACCGACAGTCAAATTCTTATGATGACGGCTCACGCTTCGCTTGATACCGCCGTTAAAGCCATTCAAGAATCCGTTTATGATTTTCTCATTAAGCCGGTGGATTTTAATTATTTGCGCAGAGCCATTAAAAAGTCGGAAGAGAAATTATTCTTGGAACAAGAGAATAAGCGGCTTATGGATGTTTTAAAAAGCAATAATGATCAGCTTGGACGGTTAAACAATATGAAGTCCAAGTTTCTTTCAATGGCTTCTCATGATTTATCCAATTCTTTAATGACGCTTCAAATAAGTTTTGAAATGCTTTCCTCGACCATTAAGCCTAATGAAGACCAAAAGAAAAAAATGACTTTTATAAATACCAGCATAGCGCAGATATCCAGACTTATCAATGATTTGGTGGATTGGGCTTCCATAGAACAAGGCAAGCTCAGGATGGAAAAAAATTATTTTGAGATGGATAAAATGGTTGAAGAGCTGATAGAAGGGCCCAAAGCCAGAGCGGAGCAGAAAGGGATAGAAATTTCGGCGAAGACGGAAGGTTCTTTAAAAATGGTTTCCGCCGACAAAAAAAGAGTGACTCAAGTCCTTTTAAATCTTTTGGAAAACGGCATTCGCCATACGCAGAGAGGCGGAAAAATTGTTGTGATAACCGAACCTTTAGAGGGAGCCGCTTGCGTAACCGTGAAAGATAATGGCGAAGGCATTGAACCGGCGGAATTAACCAAATTATTTGAAAGTTTTTATCAGCCGCAGCATTCAAAAGGCCCGCACGGAAGATTGGGGCTTGGGCTTTCCATAGCAAAAGATATCATACAGAGTCACGAAGGGAAAATATGGGTTGAAAGCGAAGGTTTGGGTAAAGGGTCTTCTTTTAGATTTACCATTCCTTTCGCTAAAGAAGGAACAGAACAGCTTCACACCCAAGAAAAGAAATAAATATTCGATAAACAGTTCAAGGAGATAATCCAAATGGCAAAAGCAAAAAAAACCGTTACAGTTCTCATCGCCGACGATCAAACTCTTTTTAGAGAGGGAATAAAAGATCTGTTGGAAGATGAAAAAGGAATTCAGGTTGTGGGAGAAGCTTCAGACGGTCCTCAGGCCGTTGAGCTTGCGAAAAAATTAAAACCGGATGTTATATTGATGGATATAAAGCTTCCTAAAATGGATGGCATTTCGGCAACCAGGATAATAAGGAAACAATGCCCAAACACAAATGTTTTGGTGCTTTCGGGCTATGAGGATGAATCTCATGTAACGGAAGCGATACAAGCGGGTGCCAATGGATATCTTTCCAAGATGCTTCCCGCCGCTGAGCTTGTTAATGCTTTAAAAACTTTTTCAAGCGAAGGTGTTATTATTCCTCAACCCATAATGGGCAAGCTTCTTCAGGGGCTCAGGCAAATGGGACCGAGAGGCTATGATAATGCTCCCGATTCTCTTACCGCTACCGAAATAAAAGTTATGGCTCTTCTCGGTAAAGGAAACAGCAATAAAGAAATAGCAGCTGAGCTTAATTGCAGCGTAAAAACAATTAAGAATCATCTAAACAGCATATTTCAAAAGCTGGGTGTTAACAATAGAACCGAAGCTGTTGTGAGGGCTATTGAAAAAGGGATTATTTCTCCGGAAGACGGCCAATAAAAAAGCGCTTGGCGCTTTTTTAGGTAACATGTCTCAGGTTACAAGTTGCCGGGCAAAAAACAGTCTTAGAATTGTATCGTAATCAATGAATAAAAAAACCTCCGTAACAAAATTAAACGCGGGGGTTTTTTTATGCCCTCTTGTTCGATAGGAGCGACATCTGTGTTCCAAAATGTTCCTATAAATCTTGCTTCTTATCTCTTGCTTTTTGGCTTCTTGCGTTTTGGATGTTTGATACTTACATATCTGTAACAATTTTGATATTGCTAAACACTATAATTACTGGTATAACATAGTAGTTAGGCAATTAGGAAACTAGGTTATTAGGTAATTAGGAAATTGTAATTAGGCGTTCAAGATTATGACTCTAGAAAGTTTGACGCTGTTCCTTGTTGCCATATTGCCGAATTACCTTGTCGTCTAACTAGGAAATTAGATTATTGGTAGTGCTATAATGGAAAAGGCAACCGGCAGAAGAAGAAATTATGAAAAAAATATATGAACTTTATGATAGATTTATCGTTCCTATTGTTTTGTCTTTCTTTTTTTTAAGGACAGGCGGTTTTTTAGCTTGTACTTTAAAAAAAAGACAGGGACAGACTACCGTTGAATATATGTTGATGCTTGCGGTTGTGGTCGGTATGATTTTGATAGGCGCGGTTTTATTTCATAAAAAGATATTGGGCGGTTTTTTTACTATGGTGGGCATGGTTATTGGAGGGGGGGACGCCTAGTTAAAAAAGCGTGAAGCGCTTTTTTACAGGCAACCCCATGGCGCTATAGCGCCACGGGGCAAGCAGGCAAAAGGCGGTAGATTACAATAAATAAGTAAAAACAAAGAAACGGCGATGAGAGTTATGCTAAAAAAATTTAAAAAAATATTCAACAGGCTTTTTGCCTTTCGCCTTTCGCCTTTGGCCTTAAGACGAGGGCAAATAATAATTCCGTCTTTGCTTGTTATTCCAAGTCTTTTTTTATTTGTATATCTTATTTTTGAAACAGCCAAGCTTTCAAGAGAGAAAATACGGCATCAGTTCGCCGTTGATTCCGCGGCTTTCATACAAATGGGCGATTATACGAATTTGTTTAATAGGACGGCTTATGTTAATGGAACATTTCCATACAGGGTGTTCAAAGAGGTTTACGAATGTCCTCCCAATGACCATTTACAGAAAACCGATGGCAATGGTCAGGAATGTCCTTTTGATATGCTTTATAGGGCCGGTAATTTCCCAAAATATTCCGGAGATATTCAGGGAGCCGCGCCAACTCAACTGGATGATGAAAAGAAATGGGATATCAGGTTTCACGGCACAAGGGGCGCAATGAATAAAAATCCGCCTGATTTTGATGAAACTCTTACTCTTGTCACGGAACAACAAGGCATTAAATTGTATGTTTTTTGGGATCCGATAATAGGCGTATATAAATTTTACGCGCAGTTTTATACTCTTCTCGGTCAGATTGAAAAGTCTCAGATTACCGTTTTTGAACGATTGACTGAGAATTTTAACTTTTTTAGAAAATCGTATTATCTCAATACGGGAGAGTGTAGAGAGGGGAATGCGGCGGGTTGCGCTGAGGATGGCGTGTCAGGATTTAAGGCCAATGCCATAAGAGAAGACGATAATTTTCATATGCATTATATTGAGAAAATAAGGTTTTGGGCCAAGGTTCCACAGAGCGGCATACCTCCGTATTACGTGGGTAAAACCAATCCATCCATAGATATAAAATTATTTCAGCTTGCGACTATTGATAATTTAACGCTGGAAAATGCCGGGAACGGTTATCATATTTATCAAGGCTGGGATGTTGACTCAAATTATTTTAATGTGGATTTTAACGCGGAGGTTCCTTGCACAAATATGTCGCGGCCATGCGTTCACGCGATGGTGGCTTCACAGTGCCCCGATTTGGGTTCGGGAAATAACTGTGTTTGGCCTTCTCCTACGCCGAAATATCAGACGAGGCTGTATCCGTAGGATGCAAGGTCACAGGTTTCAGGCAACAGGTTGCAGATAGCTGCGAGGTATGGGAACGAGAAAGTTATGAAAGATAAATTTAAAAAAATATTAAAAAGGGTTTTCGTCTTTTGCCTTTCGCCTTCCTCCTTAAGGATGCGGGCGGGGCAGGCTATGACCGAGGTAGTGCTTCTATTTCCAATGTTCATGGTAATAGTTTTCATTACCGTCAAAATATTCGCTCTTTTGGTTCTAATTCAGAAAATGGAAATAGCTTCCTATTATGCCGCCCGGCGTTGGCAGCTTGAATCTCATCTTAATGCGGCTTATGTTCCTCAAGACGAAAATTTAAGAGTAAAGATTGAAGACGCGGTTAAAGGATATCTGGGTTTTGACACTCCCGCGGTAGCCTCTTTTTTGAATTTAAGTGAATTTAAGCTTGATATTAAGCGTACTCAGGTATGGAATGTTGTAACGCTTACCGTAAAAACAAAACCCGCGGGGATTAAGATGTTATGCAAGTATCCAAAAGCTATTGTTTGCGCCCATCCCTATGGCGATGAGTGTAATGGCGGCTACGATTATATATGTTCGGGTAATAAAGAGCTTGAAGTGATAAAATATGTTCCCAATAGAGACAGGCCCATAAAATTTGTCCTTCCCGGATTGCAATAGTTTGGAATTATGGCAGAGGGAGATGTAAGAAGCTATTGCTAAGGGGGGATTCTTTTTCTGTTTTTTTGTGTTGCTATTCTTCCATTCCTCTAATCATCTAATCCTCCGGCATATTTCCCCTTGAAATATGCCAATTTACCTGCTATAACATAATAGGTATTGAATACGGTGATGGAAAATTTTCAGTTGCCGATTCAAAGAGATTTTATTTTATCCGGGGATAAGATTATGGCGGAAAAAAACGATAAGAAAAAAACGGGTTTTGTAAAAGGATTTAAAAATTGGTGGTGGCTGCAGCTCGCCTTTCTTTTTGTCTTCCTTATCGGCGGTGGTTTTTACGCCTTCATAAATATGAATAAAGAGGCGCATAAGCTGGTTGGCGGTGATAAGTACGCCGATATGAGCGCGAGCC